>CAMHMG010000299.1 GCA_946186175.1 uncultured Clostridia bacterium
CAAAATCAAGGATAACTCCTATTCCCGCATTGTGACACGAATTAATAAAGCTTTTCAATCCGTCACAGGTACCGTATCTTGATGTTGGTGCAAAAAAACCGGTAGCCTGATATCCCCAGGATTCGTCAAGTGGATGCTCAACAAGCGGTAACAATTCCACGTGCGTATAACCCATTTCTTTGAGATAAGGAATAAGTACATCTGCCATTTCCTCATATCTATACCACCGTTCACCCAATTCATCCTTTTTCCTTTTCCAGGAACCGAAATGCATCTCATATATATTCATCGGGCTGTTGTACATTTTATCAGTATTGTTCATCCATGCATCATCAGTAAAGGTAAAGCCATCTCTTCTCCTGATGATAGAGGCAGAACAAGGACGAAGCTCCATGCCAAAACCATATGGATCAGCTTTATCGGTGCATGAGCCATCCTGATGATATATCCGGTACTTATACATCTGACCTTCTTTTGCTTTCGGAATAAAAACAGAATATATTCCACCTCTTCCCTCACAACTCATCTCTGTATCGTGCCAATAATTGAATTCGCCAATCACCGTCACTTTAAGGGCTTTGGGTGCATATACTCGAAACCATACACCGCCTACTTCAACATGAGCTCCGAAATAAGTATGGGCATTCCATTCATTTCCGTTATAAAAATCATTTATATTCATATCATCATCCCATCCGTCCCAAAACTGGTCACATCATTATATCCTAGAGCGGATACCCTGACCGAAAAGCTTTGCTTCGAGAGCTTACACGAATTTTGGTAACGTTTATTTTATCATACATCTACACAATTGCGCATATATTACATACAAAGAGTTTGAGGCTTTATCATGGATTTTCATAACAATCATCCGCTTAACAACATTACAAGAAACAATCCATATTCTATGTTAGAAGCGCTCATTCCCTTTGTCGATTATCCAATGAAACTGCCGCTTGCTCTGTTTATCAAATATCATGAATTACGTCTGATCGTAGAAGCCTTTCAATCTATAGACAGTTTATCACAATATGGTTTACATAATACATCATCGAATCCTATGGATATGCTTGCATCATTTACCGGTATATCGCCAGAAATATTAAAGACTATGATGTCATTAAATGAAAACCAAAACATACAATATACCAATAATACTACCGGCGGCACCGATAACACAATCAACAACTATAACACTACTATCAACGATACCAGTAATACCATTAACACTAATACTGCTGACAAAACTTATAATTTCGACGAAGAATCCTTCGATGAAAAGATCAAAAATATTTTTGCCGAATACGATCTTCTACAGGCATCCGAGTATAGTGATCTCAGCAGCGATGATCGTCATACTGAAACAAATACAATTCAAAATAATGAAAATAACAGCTCCGTAATAAATGAAACATCTACGGAGCCGGAATATTATATCTAGGAGGTTAACCTAATGCAACAAAATGATTTCTATTCTACTAATGAATTTCAGAAATTAAATCCCTTGAAACAAAAGATCATCAAAGAATTAGTAAACAACAGTCAAAACGCATCTGTTGAAACCATGATTCCAAAGATAATGTCCATCAATACTGAGCTTAAAAGGAGAAACCTAAGCTTTACCAAATCCGAAAGCCGGCTCATGATCAATATTCTTACGAAGGATATGTCTGCTGTTGACAAATCAAAAATTGATATGATCATGTCAATGATGTAAATCTTAGGCATCTATTCAGCTATGTTTCATAGATACGCAAAAGGCTCAGTACTAAAGCACCTTCCGGTATTCCGGTCGTATCGTAGAATATACATTTTCTACGAATCTCGCAGTAAATGCGAGATTCTACCTGAACAGTTACGATTTTAGTTCTTTCTAAACTCCATAAGCTCAAGTCCTTCATTATGTTCAAGAATAGTATTGATAGTCCACTGGTTAGTAAACAATAATAGAGGATTACCCTTCATATCCTTAACCTTTTTGACTTCATTAGCACGCTTCAAAGAATTGACATCCGTTGAAGGGTCCTTGATCCAGCGTATGAAGTTGTATGGCAGAGGCTCAAGCTTGATCTCACAGCCATACTCATTCTCTAGTCTGTACTTAAGAACTTCAAACTGAAGCACACCTACAACACCTACTATTATCTCACTCATTCCAGCAGTGTATTCCTGGAATATCTGGATAGCTCCCTCCTGGGCTATCTGGGTTACACCCTGTACAAACTGCTTTCTCTTCATAGTATTCATCTGCACAATTCTGCAGAAATGTTCAGGTGCAAATGTAGGAATTCCTTCGTATTCGAATTTGTTGCCAGGTTTACATACCGTATCTCCAATAGAAAAAATACCGGGATCAAATACACCAATCACATCTCCCGCATAAGCTTCTGACACTACTTTTCTATCCTGTGCCATAAGCTGCTGAGGCTGTGATAACTTCATCTTTCTCTTACTCTGTACGTGATACACATCCTTATCTGCATCAAATCTTCCGGAGCAGATTCTCATAAATGCGATTCTGTCACGATGAGCTTTATTCATATTGGCCTGAATCTTGAATACAAATGCGGAAAAATCCTCTGACATAGGATCTATAAGTCCCTCGTTTGATGTTCTAGGCAGCGGCGAAGTTGTCATCTTCAAAAAGTGATTTAAGAATGTTTCTATACCAAATGTATTAAGTGCTGACCCAAAGAACACAGGAGATAACAAACCTTTGTTAACCTTCTCCTGATCAAGCGGTTCACTAGCGCCGTCAAGCAACTCAACTTCTTCTAATAATTGATTATAGAGTTCCTCTCCTATATCTGCCCTCAATTCCTCATCATCAATGGAATAATCTGTCTCAGCCGCTTTCTTAGCTCCACCTGTAGAAACAGCCTGAAACTTCGAAACTATCTTAGACTCTCTGTCATACACTCCTTTAAACTGCTTACCCGAACCTATCGGCCAATTAACCGGACATGTCTGAATTCCCAAAACAGTCTCTATATCGTCTAACAATTCAAATGTATCCTTTGCATCCCTATCCATCTTATTGATAAATGTGAATATAGGAATATGTCTCATCACACATACCTTAAAGAGCTTGATAGTCTGTGCCTCGACACCCTTAGATGCATCAATTACCATGACCGCCGAATCAGCAGCCATGAGTGTTCTGTAGGTATCCTCTGAGAAATCCTGATGTCCCGGAGTATCAAGAATATTGATACAATAACCATCATACTGAAACTGAAGAACAGATGAGGTGACCGAGATACCTCTCTCCTTTTCTATATCCATCCAATCGGATACCGCATACTTGGAATTGGCCTTACCTTTAACCGATCCGGCCGTGTTGATAGCGCCACCAAACAGGAGAAACTTCTCCGTAAGCGTTGTCTTACCTGCATCCGGATGCGAGATTATCGCAAATGTTCGTCTTTTTTCAATCTCTTTTTTCAAATCTGACATATTCTAATTTCTCCATACTTCTATTAATCGTTCCATTACAAATTCGGGTTTGTCGAGCTGTTTGT
>CAMHMG010000300.1 GCA_946186175.1 uncultured Clostridia bacterium
CAGCGGCTTATAGCCGCAGAGCAAACCACCGGCTAAGCCGGTGGTAATGATTTTGCATGTATTGCTTTCAAAAGTACAATAATTCTCATAAGGTAGGAGCAATATGAAAAAACCGATTTTATATGTTATTATTCCATGTTACAATGAAGAAGAGGTACTGGAATTAACCTGCGGAATATTTACCGATGAAATTAATGAATTAATCAGAAAAAATAAAATATCGGAGAAAAGCCGTATTGTATATATTGATGATGGAAGCAGGGATAAAACGTGGGATATTATTACACGTCTTTCCATAGATAATATTTGTATCAATGGCATTCGTTTAAGTCGTAACAGAGGACATCAGAATGCTGTTTTGGCAGGACTTCTTGAATCCAAAGATGTATGTGATATAAGTATAACCATAGATTGTGATGGACAGGATGATATACATGCCATGGAGAATATGGTTGATGCATATACAGATGGTGCGGATATTGTATATGGTGTGAGAAGTGATCGATCAACAGATACTTTTTTTAAGAGGTTTACTGCAGAAGCATATTATCGTTTATTGAATATGATGGGCGTAGAGGTTATATTTAACCACGCAGATTATAGGTTGATGAGCAGCAAAGTATTACAGGAATTATCGAAGTTTAAAGAAGTTAATCTTTTTTTGAGAGGAATGGTTTCTTTAATTGGCTATAAGAGTACTTCAGTATACTATGGGAGACATGAGCGCATGGGGGGCAAAAGCCACTATCCTTTACGAAAGATGCTAATTCTGGCTTTTGACGGAATTACAAGTCTCTCAGTCAAGCCAATTCGATTGATTACTGCTCTTGGATTTTTCATAGCTTTTTTAAGTTTTATAGGTATTATATGGATAGTTATCGGGACTATTAATGGTAATACGATTGAAGGATGGGCCTCTTCTACCTGCCTTATATGTCTTGTAAGCGGGGTGCAGATGATGTCGCTTGGCGTAATTGGAGAATATATTGGAAAGATATATTTAGAGGTTAAGGCGCGTCCGAGATATATTGTTAGCGAAAGAACGGATAAGGGGAAAAAAATCGGTGAACACGAATAAAGGAGTCAGATTAGCAGATAGAGATATTGAATTCGTTCTGTGTGAAATCAAATCAAGATTAATAAAAAACAGAATGATCAAATATTATGTAAGCACTAAAGATTCGGAAGTTAAAGAAGTGGTTGATCATCTGAAACATAATACTATCAATACTTTTCCATATGATTATAAAAACAATTATAATTTGAAAAATGTCAAGGTTGGAAAGAGTAAGAAAACACAATTGCTTTATGCTGATCATAATGGCAAAAAAATATATATGAAGAAGAAATACACAAGTCCATTTCGTGTTAGACGATATATTAATAATATATTGATCGAGCAGGATGAGAAGTCACCGCATAGATATCTGTCAGATGACTTTATGCCGGATGAAGATACTGTTGTATTGGATATTGGAGGAGCAGAAGGATTATTTTCTGCAATGATCATTGACAGGGTTAAAAAAAAATATATATTTGAATGTGATAAAGAGTGGGTATATGCATTAAAACATACTTTCAAAAATTATAAAGATAAAATTGAGATCATTGAGCGTTTTGTTGATGACTATACAGACTGCAATCATGTTACATTGGATGATTTTGTTAAGCAATATGGCTTAGAACGTGAAAAATTATTTGTTAAAATAGATGCTGAGGGCTCTGAGCCATCAATAATTGATGGTGCTTCCTCTATTATTGGCAATAATGATATAAAACTGGCTGTGTGCACCTATCATTGTCAGGAGCATGAAGCCCTAATAAAGAAAAGGTTTTCAGGATGGAATATTTCTAATTCACCGGGCTATATGATATATTATTGTGATTTTAACTGGGATAAGCCATATCTGAGAAGAGGGCTGTTAAGAATCAAAAAAACGGAGGACAGTTAATGAATCGATTATCTCATACGTTTGCAATATGTGCTTATAAGGATTCTCCATATTTGGAGGAATGTGTGCGTTCAGTTAAGAATCAAAAAATTAAGAGTAACGTAATTATTTGCACATCTACTCCATCTGATTATATTAGTAAAATTGCTGCTAGATACCATATTCCTGTCTTTGTTCGTGAAGGTGAAAGTGATATAAAAAAGGATTGGAACTTTGCATATGATACTGCATCGACACAGTGGGTGACAGTTGCTCATCAGGATGATATATATGCTCGTACATATACGTCATATCTGTGGGAGAAGGCTGCAAATACGGAGAATGGGCTTATTTTTATATCGGATTATTATCCGTTAAAAAATGACAGGAGTAACGGTTACAGGCGTGATCCGAATTCATTTATCAGACATATATTAAGAAGTCCTATGAAATCACAGCGCTTATCTGAATGCAGGTTTTTTAAGAAGATGATACTTTCATTGGGAAACAGTATATGTTGTCCGACGGTTGCATATAACAAAGAATTGTTAGGTGACAGCATCTTTACCTCTGAATTGAAATATAACATTGACTGGGATACATTTCTCAAATTAGCAAATATGAGAGGTGCCTTTCTGTATAAGGATAAGCCGTTAGTGTTATACAGAATACATGATCAGGCCACAAGTAAAATGTTTATAGATAACCGGAAACGTGTTATTGAAGATCGGATAATGTTTGGCAAATTCTATCCACCGGGTATGGTTGACATAATTATGCATTTTTACAAACTGGCTTATAAAACATATTAAATAAACAGTCATCACTAAACTCAGCCTTTGGCTTCGTTAAGTGAGCACGTATATTTGAAAGTAGAACTCATCTACGCTCTTTGAGCTTGATTCGTTAACTTTCAAAGTAAAAGATATAAAATCACAAAATATATTTAAGTGTTTATTACAATAACATTATGGAGACAATACAATGAGTAAATGGCTGCCAACGAGATATTTTGACAAAAAAGAAGACATTCCTATAGAGGAATATTACAATTCGGGTTATAGGGGAATACTGTTTGATATAGATAATACTTTAGTTCCTCATGATGAACCGGTTGATGATAAGGCAAGAGTCTTTGTCAAGCGTTTGAAAGAACTTGGTTTCGGTATATGTCTTATATCAAATAATGATGAGGAGAGGGTGAGGACCTTTGCAGATCCTCTCGGAGTAAAGTATGTATATAAGGCATGGAAACCGAAGAGAGAAGGATATCTCAAGGGAATGGAGATACTCGGTACTGACCGGTCCTCTACATTGTTCGTGGGTGATCAGATTTTCACGGATATATGGGGAGCTAACAGAGCGGAAATGTATAGCATTTTATTAGATCCGATCAATCCCAAGGAAGAGATTCAGATAATACTTAAGCGCATCCCGGAGAAGTTCATTAAGTGGTTATACAGAAAGAAGAGAGGGCTATCTAAGGGTGAGCATGATGCTGGTATATAATTTATTGTGTTAATATTTTATGTTGTTTTGACGAGTAATATTAAAATTATATGAGTATATTTTA
>CAMHMG010000301.1 GCA_946186175.1 uncultured Clostridia bacterium
TCGTATTTTCTTTCATACTCCTTCATATGAAAGGTGCGCTCAATTTCTTTTTCATATGCAGCAATTCTTTTATTAGCAGACTCAACTATCTTAACAACCCCTGTCCGCTCATCACTGCTGTATTCATCTATTAACGCCTTCAACTCTTCGATATCAGCACTATTAAACTTCGCTTTTATATCCTGTATCCACATTAAATATTTCTCCTCTATCATACTATTATATTTTTCATTATGTATTATATTGTGAATATTATATAGCATGCATAAGCAGACCTTTACGCAGTCGTTGGTACTTCTTAAAATCTACTTCTCAAGCGGTCCAAACTTACTAAATGGCCAGAACCTGAACACTGCCTTTCCTACCAGTCTGTCTCTCTTTAGATTGCCTACAAGATAGAATCTTGAATCTTCGCTGGCATTTCGATTATCACCCATAACAAAATACTCATCATCTCCAAGCTTTACTTCTGTTCCACACCTTCCAATATTATAAGGAGCGATCACTTCCTTACCGTAATTCTCTTCTAGCAATACGCCATTAATATATATTCCACCATCATCATCTATTCTTACAGTTTCTCCCGGAAGACCTATTATTCTCTTAATAAAGAGTTCATACGAGTCAGGATCAGACATATCTTCGTCAGGATCACCATATTCACCATTTAATTCTTCTTTGAAATAATCCGATTCATACACCGGAAAAACAACGACATCAAAACGTTCAGGTTCATGCAATCTGTATGATATCTTGCTTACCCACAAGCTTTCTCTGTCATGCAGAGTATTCTCCATAGACTCTCCGTCAACAACAGTCCTCTGACCAACAAAGGTGATAATTACCCATACCATAAATATCAGAAATGCCACATACAGAACAAAACCAATTATCTCTTTGACCGGATTAACTTCTTTCTCTATTTCTTCCTGTTTGCCATTATTTTTCTTCTTGTTATCTGACATTAACCTATTCCTCCGAATCTTTATCTATCTTTCCAAACTTCGATAATGGCCACATTCTAAATGCCACCTTACCAATAAGTTCATCTCTTTTGATATTGCCTACATCTTCAAATCGGGAATCTTTACTATTATTGCGGTTATCTCCCATAACAAAATACTCATCATCACCAAGCAGAATATCCTCTCCTGCCCGTCCTATCATTTCCGGAACTATTTGCTCATAGCCGTAATCCTCATCAAGGATCTTGTCATTAATATATATATTACCCTCTTCATCGATCCTTACTTTCTCACCCGGAAGTCCAATTATTCTCTTGATATAATATATTTCACTTCCCTGATACGGGAATACTATTATATCAAATCTTTTCGGTTCTTTAAACCTATATGACATTTTATCAACCCATAGATTGTCTCCGTCATCTAAAGTATCATACATAGATAAACCGTTGACTTCCGTTCTCTGTCCGACAAAATGAACTATGAACCAGACAACTATTATTACTGTTACAATGTATAACGCCATACCTATTAATTCCCTGACAATATTAATTTCCTCAGCATTCTCATTATTCTTTTTCTGATCAATCTGATTCTTATCGTTATTACCACTCTTATTATTCTTCTTTGTCATCACCTGTTCTCCTTTGAACTGAATAATCATTTTCCCGGTCTCTCAATGCTGATTCTACCTAAGATCCCATTTCTATATTCATCCAATAATATCGATGCAGCCTTTTCATAATCAATCTCACTGCCCTTCATTATACACCCTCTGTTATCGGCTATTTCACGAAGTATTTCTGCAGCTTCCTTATCTTCATCAACGCCATATCTGTCACTTAATAATCCCTGATAATTGTCCTTGAGAAAACTAATGAGTTCACACGATAATTCTACCTTCGGCAGTATTTCATCATTGATCGAGCCGATAAATGCTAAATGCATGCCGACCTCTTCATCATCAAACTTAGGCCACAGTATTCCCGGCGTATCAAGAAGCTCAACATTTTTATTGATCTTAATCCATTGTTTACCCTTTGTAACACCCGGTTTATTACCCACCTTAGTACAAGCCTTCTTAGCATATGAATTGATAAATGTTGACTTTCCAACATTGGGTATTCCCACTATCATAGCTCGTATTGGTCTGTTGATTATACCTCTTTTTCTGTCACGCTCTATCTTTTCCTTACATGATTCCTGCACTAACGCTGTGATATTTTTCATACCATCGCCCTTCTTGGCATTGATCGTAACAACATTTATTCCCTGCTTATTAAAATAATCCTTCCATTCATCATTAGCCTTACTATCCGCCAGATCACTCTTGTTAAGGATGACAAGTCGGAATTTGTTATTGGCAAGAGTATCAATATCAGGATTTCTTGAAGACATCGGAGCTCTTGCGTCTAGCAGTTCTATCACTATATCTATTAACTTAATATTTTCCTGCATCATACGACGGGCTTTTGTCATATGACCCGGATACCACTGTATATTCATATTTAATTCAACTCTTTCTGATAATATGTTCTCAACCGGTTACTATTATCTATCTTCAATTTTATCAATTCGTATCTATTCAATTTTCCCCCAATCACTTCGAGGGCTGATTCTAAAAAATACCTTACCCGATATTTCTTTCGCAGACACATTGCCTATATTAACATATCTTGAATCTTCACTATTATTACAGTTATCGCCAAGAACAAAGTATTCAGTCTCTGATAATGTTATGGAATCATAAGCCAACCCTTCTGTCATGATCAGACTGTCAAAAGGAAGATCTTTCAGCGCATCACCGTTAATGAATATCCTTCCGTTACGTATCTGTACTGTTTCTCCCGGAAGACCTATAATACGCTTAATATTGAAATATGAATCCTGATTTTCTTTAAGTTTAAATGCTATTATATCATATCTCTGCGGATCCTTAAATGAATATGCTCTTTTATTGAGAAGCATTACATCCTTGTCGCTGATTGCCGGACTCATACTTTGTCCCACCATAGTTACTGTCTGAATACCAAATGTAACAATACTATATGCAAAAATAACAACAACCAATATAGCTATTGCCCATCTTCCGATCTCAGACATGAATTCTTTCAGATCAAACGGATCCCTGTCAAAACTGCTTCGATATCTCCTACGTCTACCCATTACATAACCCTCTTTGCATAAAAGGGCCAGAGTCAATATAACTCCAGCCCCTTTTGAACATTACTTATAATGATATAAATTGCTCATTATATCGTCTTATTTCATAAGCTCTTTAACCTTAGCTGCCTTACCAACACGATCACGTAAGTAATAAAGCTTAGCACGTCTAACTTTACCGCGTCTTACTACCTCAATCTTCTCAACAATTGGAGAATGAAGCGGCCATGTCTTCTCAACGCCTACACCGTTAGAATTCTTACGAACAGTGAATGTCTCACGGTTGCTTCCGCCCTGACGCTTAATAACTGTTCCCTCGAAAACCTGAATTCTCTCACGGTTTCCCT
>CAMHMG010000302.1 GCA_946186175.1 uncultured Clostridia bacterium
ATAGCCTGTTATATTATATACATCTTAAGATACAAATGTAACTGTTCAGGTAGAAGTTATCATTTACTACGAGATTCGTAGAGAAAGGTATATTTTACGATACGAACAAATAAAGTTTAGCATATATTCAAGGAGGCGATTATCATGAGATGGAGTAAATATTCTTTTATATTAATAAGTGGACTGATGGTTTCAGGTTTATATGGTTGTCAAGCCGGTTCCGCAACAAACACAACAGAAACTTCAGAAGAAAGTACAGCAGTAATCGAAAGTACAGAGCAGGAAAACGGTCAGGAGAATGAAACTTCAGAAAATGGAGTATACAGTAATTCTGCTGACGGAGAACATGCCATTGAAGTGGATGGAAAAGAAGAAAGCTACAGCAATATTGAAGTAACAAAGACCGGTGATTCGGAAGGTGACGAGGCTGATTTCTATGGAGAAAATGCAGCAGTATTTGCAACAAATGGAGCAACCCTTACGGTTACGGATGCCACTGTTAATACAGACGGAACTCATGCAAACGGAGTATTTTCATACGGCGAAGGAACAACAGTGAATATATCAGACTCAACGATTGAAACAAAAGGCAACTGCTCTGGAGGTATAATGACAACAGGCGGCGGTACTATGAACGCTGATAATCTTACTATTCACACAACAGGTAATTCATCAGCGGCAATTCGTTCTGACAGAGGCGGCGGTACAGTTACAGTTAATGGCGGCACCTATACAACGGATGGCAAGGGCTCTCCGGTAGTATATTCCACAGCAGATATCACGGTAAATGATTCAGAGATGACATCGACATCATCACAGGGAATAGTTGTTGAAGGTAAGAATTCAGTCACCCTGAATAACTGTAATTTGACTGCGGACAATAATTCTAAGAACAGTGACAAGTCTGATTACTATCAGGCGGTTATGATCTATCAGTCAATGTCAGGCGATGCAGCATCGGGCAAGTCTTCATTTACTATGACAGATGGTACGCTCACCAATAAGAATGGAGATATATTCTTTGTAAATAATACTGCATGTGATATCAATCTGACTAACGCAACGATTGTCAACGAAGATACTGAGGGCCTTTTCTTAAGAGCAGCCGCAGCAGGCTGGGGGAATGAAGGATCTAATGGAGGAAAGGTAGATTTTACGGCATCAAATCAGACTATAGATGGCAATATTATAGTAGATGATGTATCGGCTTTAAACATGTATCTGACAGATGGCTCAACATGGACAGGAACAATTAATGAGAGTGGACAGTCAGGCGATGTATATGTTGAAGTCTCAGGAGGAAGTACATGGACGTTAACAGCAGATGCGTATGTTTCATCACTGACTTGTGATGCAGACTCGATTGTTCTTAATGGTCATAAATTGTATGTTGACGGAAAAGAATACGAAGAAGGTACAGCATCGAGCGGAACGGCAGTTGAGATAGTAAGTGAGAGCACCGAAAATGGCATGACGGATGGTGAAATGCCTGAGAAACCGGATGGAAACGGACCTGATGGAAGTAATGGTACACCACCGGAGAAACCGGATGGAAATGGACCAAGTGGTGATATGGGCACACCTCCAGAAATGCCCAATGGCGAGACACCTCCGGAGAAACCAAGCGGTGAGACACAATCAAATGATCAGGGAAACGATAGTACAACGGAAAGTAATTGAAACCTTTGCATAACAGCAAGTTGTCTATATTTCAACTACTGATGTAGCTGTTGGAGTTATGCCATGAGATATAATTTGTATAATAGAAGCCTCACGTTGTGGGGCTTTTATATTTTTATATAGCAACTAATACAGAGTGATTGGACATCTTGCAACAAATTATAGGTCGTGGTATCATTAAGTTTATTATAGTGCGTTTGTTGCCCTGTCATATAACAAAACAGCTCTGCATGCAAGCACGCGAGCTGCTTTGTTGCATGACAGAGCTTATGCAGCAGATAACGGGAGTCGAACCCGCCTTTCCAGCTTGGGAAGCTAGCGTTCTACCGATGAACCATATCTGCGTATTAACAGGTTACATTCTAGCACAGTGATTAATAAAAATCAAGAAATGTGTTTTGAAAATAAACATTCATAAGTATAAAAATATAAGATGAGAAAAAAGGAGGACTATGATGAATTGTATCAGAGTACCACAGATTTTAATGCCAAAGAAGGGAACTGATCTATACAAATGGTCGGTAGTTGCCTGTGATCAGTTCACATCACAGCCTGACTACTGGAAGGATGTAGAGGATATAGTAGGAGATTCACCGTCTACGTTACAGCTTATACTGCCGGAGGTTTATCTTGAGGCAGATGACGAACAGGCAAGAGTTGATGCTATACATAAAACGATGAAAAGCTATGTTGAAGACGGAGTGTTAGAGCAGGTTGAGAAGGGCTTTGTGCTTGTGGAAAGAAATGTCGGAAGAGATTATTGCAGAAACGGATTGGTAGTTGCTGTTGATCTTGAAACTTATGAGTATAAAAAGGGAGCGGGAAGTCTTGTGCGTCCTACAGAGATGACAGTGGAGGAGAGAATTCCGCCGCGCCTTAGGGTACGCCAGACGGCAACCATAGAGCTGCCTCATATCATGCTCTTGATTGATGATCCGGATTGTTCGATTATAGAGCCTTTGATCGATAAGAAAAATGAATTTACAAAGCTTTATGATACAGACCTTATGAAGAATGGTGGTCATCTTTCAGGTTATCTTATACCTGAGGGTGAGGCAACAGAAACAATCATGGAACAGCTGGAAGCACTGGCGGATCCGGAAGCATTTAAAACCAAGTATGGTCTCAAAAAAGATTATCCGTTGTTAAATTTTGCAGTGGGAGATGGCAATCACTCTATGGCTACGGCTAAGGCTGCTTGGGAGAATATCAAGACAGATCTTACAGATGAAGAGAGAGAGAATCATCCGGCCAGATTCTGCCTTTGTGAGATTGTCAATATTCATGATAAGAGTCTTGAGATTGAGCCGATACACAGAGTGATGTTTAATGTTGATGAAGAAGATCTTGTTAACAAGGCAAAGGAATATTATGAGAATAAAGACTGTATATTTAACTGTGATAAAATTTCTGAAAAGGATGCCTCAGTTGCTTCTTCTGATAGTGACGAACAACACAGTTTTAGATTAATAAGTAACTCGGGTGAAAAGGAATTTGTGATCGGTAATCCTTCGTGGGGAATACCTGTAGCCACTTTGCAGAGTTTTCTTGATGAATATCTCGCATCAAATCCGGATGCAAAGATCGATTATATTCATGGAGATGACGTGGTAAGAGAATTAAGCACAAAGGAAGGAAATATAGGCTTTATACTTCCTGAGGTGAAAAAGGAAGACTTGTTTATCGGGGTTATCAAAGACGGAGTTTTGCCCAGAAAGACATTCTCGATGGGAGAGGCATACGAGAAACGTTATTACATGGAATGTAAG
>CAMHMG010000303.1 GCA_946186175.1 uncultured Clostridia bacterium
TTCATGATGAGATAGATATATATAAGACTGAATGTAAGGGAGTAAAGGAATTCATATGTATTCAGAATATGACCGAGAATTCTGTTCACAATATCTGTAAGAATTACAGAAACAATTCTTTTGAGCCTAAGGCAAAGGAAGAAGAATGTGCACTTATCATTTTTACATCAGGTACTACCGGCAAGGGAAAGGGCGTAATGCTCTCGCACGGTAATCTTATAGATAATATTTTTAACAGTACAGAAATTGAAAAGCAGGACAATGAGGTTGCAATGAACGTACTCCCGATTCATCATGTGTTTTGTCTAAGCGGTGATGTATTCCTTACAATGAGATATGGGAGCAAGCTGTGTCTCTGTCCTGATGTATCGAAACTGTTCCATTACATCACAGTATTCAGACCGACTGTGCTTCGCTGTGTTCCAATGATAAGTAAGACTATATATAACAGAATTGTTATGATGCACAGAAAGAACCGAGATGTTACAAGAAGGCATATTAAGGATGAATTGCTAGGACCGGATTTTCATAAGATCATAAGTGGTGGCGGGTATCTTGCAAAGGATCTTGCGCTCAACCTTATTGGACTTGGAATTACTATCGGTCAGGGCTATGGAATGTCTGAGTGCTCTCCTAAGATTGCAGCACCTGATTATGAGCGTTTGGAGAAACTTGATTCAGTCGGACGATTAGTTGAGGGCTGCCAGGTTCGTTTTGTAGATGGAGAGATCCAGGTCAAGAGTCCTTCTGTTATGATGGGTTACTACAATGATGAAGAACTGACAAGAGAGGCTTTGACTGAAGATGGATGGCTTAAAACAGGAGACCTTGGATATGTGGATGATGAGGATTTCCTATATCTTACCGGACGTAAGAAGAATCTCATAATTCTAAGTAACGGAGAAAATGTTGCCCCAGAGGGTATAGAGAATCTGTTTGATGACGAGGTGCTTATCAAGGACATTCTTGTATATGAGGATGGCGATACGATAGCAGCATGTGTATACCCTAATTATGAGTATGCACAACAGCAGAATATCTTAGATGTTGAAGCAGCTGTCAATGATATTATCAATATCAAAAATGTGTCACTGCCTACATCTTCACAGATCATGAAATGTTCTGTTCGAAAGTATCCATTTAAGAAAACATCATCTGATAAGATTATCCGTGAGAAATTCTTTGAGGAAATGCAGAATGAAGAGGTTCGTAAGAGTGAGATTACAATGCCTGTTACAGAGCTTCAAAAGGAACTTTGTCAGGTGCTTGCAGATATTACCGGTAATTCTTATGTGGGAACAACAGAGGATTTCTATAGTATCGGACTTGACTCAATGGGGAGTGTTATGCTTATTGAAGAGATGGATGAGAGATTCGGTATCAACATTTCTCTTTCTGAGCTTATCGGGAATAATACTGTCCTTCTTTTGGAAGAATTCATCAATGATAAGAAAAATGGAACCGGAAATGAGATAGATCTGAGTGTAAGAGAAGAGTATCCACTTACAAACATCCAGATGTATTTCGGATATATCATCAAGGGGAATACTACCGGTAATCTTCCGTTTATTTATAAGCTTGACAGCAAGATAGATCTTGAGAAATTAAAGAATGCAGTACTTAAAGCGTTCGATATACATCCGATTCTTAAAGCTAATATTCACTTCAACGGTCAGATGCTCATGACTTACAGAAATGATGAAAAGGTAATTCCTGTTCCTATTGAAAAGATGACTGAGGCTGAATGGGAAGAAAAGAAAAAGACCCTTGTTCAGGCATTTAAATACACCGAGGATGATGACCTTGTACATGTTTTTCTGTGTGAGACGGAAAGCAGTAAATACTTCTTTATCGATGTGGCACACATAATCGGTGACGGAGTGTCGATAGGAATACTTTTAAAGGATATCAATCGCCTTTATTGTGGTGAAGAGGTTGAACCCGAGAAGTTTACCTTCTATGAGTTTGCTTTAGAAGATGCAGCAAAAAGAACCAACGGTGTAAGGGAAAGTGATATTGCAAAGACTGCAGAGCTTATGAAGGATGTAAAGCTTAACAGAAGTATACTTAATAAACGCGTAACGCCGGATGCTTTTGAGAAGAAATATGAGGCAATCACAACACGCTTTGAACGACTTACAAGGAAGGAAATACTGTATTACTGTAAGGAGAACGGTGTATCGGAAAATGTTATGTTTTTGACCGCATTTAATTATCTGATCTATCTGTTCTCTGATCAGGATGATGTGTTCGCGAACAGTATTCATAGTGGTCGTACAGACAGTCGTTATGCGCATATGGTGGGATCTCTGTTTATTACATACTATTGCAGATTTACAAGAAAGCCTCACGAAACAGTTATAGAACTGTTGAAGAAAACAGGCTCACAGATCATGACTACCATGAAGAATTCGGTTTCTAACGCAAGGCAGGGAGAGATGTTCTTCCAGTATCAGGGTGATATATTAGGCCTTAAGGAGATCGGTGATGCACCCGCTGAAAGGTCTCACGTACAGTTGGATTCCCTTCCGTTTCATATGCAGGTATTTAATGATGATAAAGGTTATTATCAGGAGCTTAGATACTGGGCTAACCGCTTTGACAGGAAGCAGCTTGAGATATTCCTTGAGTGCTATGAGTATATCCTGCTTGCGATGCTTGAGGAGACTTCAGTCAGAAGACTTAAGAGACACCTTCCGGAAAATGTATTTCCTAAGCATTTTATCATACCTACAAAGCAGTTAAATGAAGAAGCAGGCGAGAAGCTTGTCGATGCAAGAAGACGCGAGTGCAAGGTGTATGTTCTTGATGAAAGCTACAGAAAGAAACCTTATGGGGCATGGGGCAAGCTCTATATTAAGGATCTTAAACCAGCAAGATATAACAAAGTAGTTGCGAGCCGTTACAGTGAAGGTGAACTCTATGAGACAGATATTATTGCAAGAATTCTTCCGGACGGAACTGTCGATATGCTTGAGAATAACGGCAGAACGGTGATCACCGATGGTATCCATGGAATACGAAAGTTCTATCTTAAAGATATTGAGAACGCAGTTGGTTCAATTAAGGGTGTTGAGAAAGCAGATGCATTTCTGTATTTTGATGCTGAGATTAACGAGATGAGTGTTGCGGTCGACATCAAAGTTGATGGGGATAATAGTAAGGATATAAGTTCTGAAAGTATTATTCAGTATATGTCGGATAATTATGATGAGACTATGGTTCCAAAGGTTGTTAATATGTAACTGCATTTTTTTTCAAAAAAATGTTGACAAGATTTAATTACGGTGCTATACTTCGTAATTGTTAAAGGCAAGGGCGTCTTAGAGATCAACTCTAAGGCGCCTTTTTCAGTATTATAATCTCATGGGTTGACGATGCAATGGTGTTTCGCGTACGGGGACACCGCTGCATCGTTTTTTCATGTTAATAAGGGAGGAATT
>CAMHMG010000304.1 GCA_946186175.1 uncultured Clostridia bacterium
TAGAACTCATCTGCGCTCTTCGAGCTTGATTCGTTAACTTTCATGGTAAACGACTTTGCTAAGCTCACCTTTCGCCTGAAACCTCAGGTTCGCTAAGCGCCGCTGTATACATGACCGTAGAACTCATCTGCGCTCTTCGAGCTTGATTCGTTAACTTTCATGGTAAAAAAAGCAGTGCACCTGACAAATCTTAATCCTTAAGGATGACGGATAAGTCATAGTGCACCACCAATTATTTCGTAATCTTTTTAGCTTTTTCTTTATTCTTTTTCTCAGCCTCTTTAGATGCCTTTTTAGCCTCTCTGGCCTTTTCTTCTTTGGCGTATTCCTCCTGAAGTTCATTCTGCTTGATTCTCATCTTCTGAGCAAATGATTTCTTCTTAGGCGGTTCTACCTGATTTCTCTTCTTTCCTCTGACGCTTTTGATCTCGGTAATATATATACCGCTCACCATAGCTTTGACCTCGCACTTTGTAGGAAGTTCATCAAATATTGAATCATCACATATAAGATTCATTGTCTGAGGACCGATCTTAGCCTTGACAATAGGCATCTTGGCATTTTTGTAGCGCTTAGGTGTCTGATCCATAACCATCTTAGGCAGTCCGGCGTCTTTGACTTTCATCATCTTCTTATCAATGACAAGCATAGTCATCATCTGCGCTGCCTCTCTGATCATTTCCTTCTGCTGCAATTGCTTCTTCTGCAATCTGTTACCGACTATATACAATCCGGCAAAAATGATCGCAATCACGAGAAATACAATTAATGTTATTATCCATGGACTCATTATCTATTCTCCTTCTGTATATAATTTACCTTTTAGATAATTGCGAAACTCTGTTTTTCTTCTTTTGCTCTGTACATATTATACAGTTCCATCGCAGGCACGCTCTCGCTGCTCTGCGCACGCAGCGGTACTAAATTCGCGCATAGCACTCATAAAGTACCGGCGGCTTGAAAGCACCATGCTTATGGAATCTGTACAATATGTACAAAGCATATCGTAACAAATATGAGTTCCGCAATTACCTAATAATTCATCTGATTCCCACCTGTCCTCCGGCTTCATCAATCATCCCCTTGATGATTCCCTGCACATAAGCTCCGGCATGTTTCCTGTCTTCCTTCGCCAAATCCTTGATATAGAAAGGCTTACCATATATGACCTTGGGCGACCCACTCTTAATATGAAATCCCGATCTTACTTCAAGCATCTGATCACTGTCAATTATAGCAACCGGCACAACGGGACAAGCTGCTCTGTCTGCCATTTTAAGGCTTCCCTCTTTAAATGGGAGCATTTCTTTTTCCTGATTTCTTGTACCCTCAGGGCATATCACCATAGAATGTCCGGCTTTGATAAGCTCTGCACCTTCCTTGATCATAGCCACGCCTGATCTTATATCATTTCTGTCAAGAAACAGACAGCATATAT
Source organism: uncultured Clostridia bacterium (assembly GCA_946186175.1). GTDB lineage: Bacteria > Bacillota > Clostridia > Lachnospirales > Lachnospiraceae > CAG-590. The sequence goes on from CAMHMG010000304.1 coordinate 1,439, forward strand.
CTCTCATCCACCAGTTAAGTAACGGAAACTTGTCCATCTCTGCTTTCGCCACAAATCCGGGACGCTTTCCTGAGGTTGTATGAAGCAGTAGAATGTCAAAATAGCTTCTGTGATTGGAAACAAAAAGCACCGGCTTGTCAGGAATATTCTCTCTTCCCTTGACAGTTATATGAGCACCGGCCTGAAACAATTCAAAACGGAAGGCATGATATACAAATGCATTGCCGATCTTATATCTCAGAGAAGGATTCCATATTCCTATTATTCTTATTATAAGATGTACCGGTATTAACAGCACAAGATACAGAAACAGAAATCCCAATACCAATATATTTCTCATTTAATCTTCCTCTTGTTCCTCTTGCTCTTCTTTATCTTTGGCTCTTCCGTATAATTTGGCGGTCTCGAACAGTCTTTTCTCAAGATAAGGATTCATATCTTCATGCTTAAATCTCCAAGCCCAGTTTCCATCACCAACTCCGGGTACATTATATCTTGACCACGAATCCAGACTTAGTATATCCTGCATCGGAACTATAGCCATATTAGCAACTGATGAGAAACATGCACAAATAAATGTCCAGCTCACATCATTACCATCCGTGTTAAAATATCTTCTGAACCTGTCTTTATTCTGCTCGGGAACACATCTATACCACCCAACCATCGTGTCGTTATCGTGTGTTGATGTATAACATATACAATTTCTGACACAATTATGAGGAAGGTAATCATTATCTTCAAGATTTCCAAATCCGAACTGTAATATCTTCATTCCGGGAATATTGAACCTTTCTCTAAGATCCAACACAGACTGTTCAATAAATCCCAGATCCTCAGCGATTATAGGCATATTATGTGCAAGTGCCGATTCAAGATGCGTCATAAAATCAACTCCCGGAGCCTTCGTCCACTTACCCTTGATCGCCGTCTCTTCACCATAAGGAACTGCCCAATATTTATCAAATGCGCGGAAATGATCCAGTCTTACATAATCTGCAATCTCTAACTGATGGCTGATTCTTGATATCCACCACTCATATCCGGTCTTAGTGTGTTCACTCCATTTGTATAACGGATTACCCCAAAGCTGTCCCGTTGCAGAGAAAAAGTCAGGCGGTACTCCGGCAACCTTCTTCGGATATCCTTTGGAATCTAAGTCAAACAATTTCTTGTTAGCCCACACATCAACACTGTCCCATGCAACAAATATCGGGATATCTCCTATGATCTTGATGTCTTTTTCATTAGCATATTCTTTCAATTCAAACCACTGTTTATGAAAAAGGAACTGAATGAATCGATAATATTCTATCTTGTCAGAAAGCTTTTCCATCCATGCGCTCTTTTGTTTTGCATTAGGTTTCTTAATAGAATCCTCCCACATATACCACGGCATTCCCTGAAAATGATCCTTTGCAGCCATAAAAAGAGCATAATCATCAAGCCACTTACTGTCGCTCTTAAACTTATCATACGCCTCAACAAACTCCTCATCTGTTGAGCAATCATCTTCAACATCAGGATCTATGTATCTCTCAAAAGCCTTCTTCAAAAGTCTCGTCTTAAATTCTATTACCTTACCATATTCAACCTTCTGCGAATTCCACTGCGGCATATCATTAAAGTCTTCATCCAAAAGCAATCCATTTTCTCTTAACGGATCCAGTGCAATCAGTAACGGCTGACCCGCAAATGATGAGAAGGGTTGATATGGTGAGTCACCAAACCCTGTATGACCAAGCGGCAGGACCTGCCAGATAGTAAGTCCTGACCTCTCCATAAAATCTACAAATTCATAAGCTTCCTTACCCAGATCTCCTATTCCGTATTTGCCCGGAAATGATGTGGGATGAACAAGGACACCAGCGTATCTTTTATACTCCATCGAATTCTCTTCCATAATCGTTCCTCCTTACTTCTAAGTATTTATTATTAGGTAATTGCGAAACTCATTGAAAAGTGTATATGAGTTGTGCATATTACATATAGCATCCATTG
>CAMHMG010000305.1 GCA_946186175.1 uncultured Clostridia bacterium
AATTATTAATTAATTCAACAAGAACAATCGAAGACATTGCATACGAATGCGAATTCTGTACATCCAGCTATTTTTGCAAAATGTTTAAGCGCTATGAAGGATCTCACCCACGCAATTTAAGCGCTCTATAAGTAATTAAGCCACTTCCTACAATTGCAAAACGTATCTTTCCCATATATTTGTCCTCATCTATCACAGCCCTGTCCCAATGCCTTATTCATAAACACTTCCATTACTTCTGCCCCCTCTTTGACAAAAGCTATAAATTCAGAAATATCAGCATGTACCTCTACCCACTGTGAGCCTTCAAACAATAAATTATTTTGTGTAAGTATCCAGCGTCCTTTTGGTAAATATACTTTCCTTACCATTTGTCCACGCTTACTAATCGGTGCAAACAGTATGTCCTCTCCAAACATATACTGGTCACCTGTCTTATAACATACCTCATCCTCCGGATATTCCAAAAACATAGGACGCATCACAGGTATTCCCTCCTTAGAGGCGATATCCATCTGCTTCGTAATGTAAGGAATAAGGCGATTTCTTAAATGAATCAAATCTGCCAATATGGGAAGATTCTTTTCTCCAAAGCTCCAGATTTCATTGTCACCACCTGTTGGCTCCTTGATATCTCTGGTTCTGTCAGCACCGTTTCTGCTTCCATGCAAACGCATTACAGGGCTGAAGACTCCATACTGGAACCATCGAACAATCAATTCTCTGAACTCATCACTTTCAATATCGCCACCATAGAAACCACCGATATCCGTATTCCACCATGGAATACCACACATAGCCATATTCAGTCCTGATTTAATCTGTTCTGTCAAACTGTCAAAGTCTGATCTGATATCACCTGACCATACCAGTGCACCAAATTTCTGTACTCCCGTATATGCGGCTCTTGTCAGAGTAATAATATCCTCGCGCCCCATGTCTTTCATTCCATCATATACCAGCTGTGCATAATAATATGGATAAATGAGTGCAGCTTCATCACCTCTTCCGGCATACATAATCAAATTATCAAAATGTTCCGGATGGACTTCCGGTTCGGCTTCATCAAACCACAATAAATCAACACCGTTATCAATGTAATTCTCTTTCAACTTCTTCCAAACATATTCTCTGGTATCTGGGTTCGTTGCATCAATTTCAGCCTGAGGCCCATAAAAATCAAATACTCTGTTACTGCCGGATGCTGTTCTAAGCAACATATTATGGTCCACCATATAGCCATAATTTTCACTCTTCTCATTAATAGTCGGCCACATAGATACCATCAGTTTGATTCCCATCTCGTGAAGCTCATCTGCCATTTTCTTTGGATTCGACCAATATACAGGATCAAACTTATAATCTCCCTGCTCTGTCCAATGGAAATAATCTATTACGATTACAGACAAAGGAACGCCAAGTTCTTTGTATTTCCTTGCAACATTAAGAACCTGCTCCTCATTTTCATATCGAAGCTTACTCTGCCAGAAACCAAGTGCCCACTCCGGAATCTTCGGAGCATGTCCTGTCAAATCGGTAAGTTTTTTGCAGGTTTCCTTGGGATTACCCGCAATAATCACATAATCCATTGCTTTTGCGCAGTCGCTGTACCAACGAGTTCTGTTATTTCCAAGTTCAACCCTGCCGGTGGATGGCATATTCCACAAAAAACCATATCCTAAAGAAGAATATACATAAGGAATCGATGACTTGGTGTTCAAATGTCGCAAATCAATACTGCATCCCTTTTTACTAAAGACATTCATTCGCTCATGACCGAGACCATAAAACTCTTCCGCTTCGCAGGCCTCAAATGACACGCGCATATTCCACAGTCCGCTTCCTATATTCCGATAGTTACGAAAATGCATATTGAAGGTCTGCTCCGGCTGTTCAGAAAGAATTCTTTTTCCGTCGATAAAATAACTGCACTTTCCATTATTCTCAATCTGCACTTTCAGATTAGAAGTCTGTAAAAATGCACTTTCTCCTTCCATCCAAACCTTTGCATCCACTTTCTTGGGAAGCAATGTCCAATCCTTACTTTCTAATTCCGGAGATGCCGTTGCCTGAAAGCGAATGCAACCTTCCTCACAAGCACTGATTACACCTCTCTCCCCGCCTCTCATAAAATAAATCTTGTTATCTCGCAACTGAAATTCCATATCCGCGCCCCCTCTTTCGTTTACTATTATGATTATACTTGCATACCAATTATTATTCTCGTATTATTATGTCTGATTATATAATTATTCTGACATTCCCATTGTAAAAGGAGCGACTATGGAGCTAAAACAAGATGTAACACATGGCACATGGGATTATCCCTTTCAGGTACATCATACAGAAACCTCTGACGGCCTTTATCTCTATCCGCATGTTCACAATGAATTTGAAATCACATGCATCACCAAGGGGCAAGGCATTTTTTATATAAACAACCGTAAATACTCCATAAAAGAAGGGGATATTCTTTTTGTGCCATCCGATAATATTCATTTGGCAAATAAAATATTGAATACTCCCTCTTCTTTTTTCTCCATTGTCTTCTCACCTGACTGCTTTTGTGCCTCCACCCAAAGTCATATCTATACCAAATATATTGCTCCTGTTATGGATGGCAGGGTCCTGTTTGTTCCTCACCTGGATAATTCCGTCTCCTGGTATAATACAGCCTGGGAACTAGTGAAAGAAATCGAAGCCACAGCCGCTGAAGCGGACAATGAACTGCTCTGTCAAAGTAGTCTTATGAAACTTTGGCACTTATTCTTTTCCCACAGTACTGAAGGCAACGCATCACCCAATATTGATAGTCTTCGATTAAAAACAGCTATCGATTATATGCATACCCATTTTGCAGAACAGATTACCGTGCATGATCTGGCCAAACTCTCTCATATGAGTGAAGGGCATTTCTCTCGTACCTTCAAGGTCTATATGAAAATCAGTCCGGTCAACTATCTGATACAGCTTCGTATAGATAAGAGCATTAATTTGCTACAAAAAAGCGACCTCTCCATTGGAGAAATCGCTCTTAATTGTGGTTTCAATGATTTCAGTTATTTCTGTAAAATCTTCCGAAAAAAAATGAATTGTAGTCCACATGATGTCAGGGATAAGGCAAAGAAATTCTTATAACAAATAGCTATTCGTTGGAATAACTATGATTGTTTCCCTGTGAAGTCTATGAAGTATATGGTGTAAATGCTACTGCAACTAATTTTTTCCTTTAGGGAACTCTTGTGGTATCCTGTGCCCTTTAGGTAACTTTTGTTGATAACAGAACCTTTATTTTGCCCAAACCGATAGCTTTTTTGCCACTCCGTTCTTTAGTTTCATGGCTTCCTGACCACTTTCATCACAAAAAAATAACTCCCCGAAACCATTACAGTTTCGGGGAGCATATTATGCTTTTAGTAGTTTTCTTAACTGAT
>CAMHMG010000306.1 GCA_946186175.1 uncultured Clostridia bacterium
TTCTGACATCTAAATGGCGCACTCAACCCCCGACATCTAAATGGCCTACTCAACCCTACGGAAAAATGACCTGTAGATAAGTTCTCGGCGAGTGTTTGTCAGGCAAACTGAGTGGGTAGCTTTGATGCGGTCAAATCTACAAACCGCTTGTTTTCAAGCCTTTCAGCGCCTCTTATGTGTTTGTTTTAGACATCAATACCACGTACTCCACATGCCTGGAGACAATAACTTTAATGTCATGGCTCCTCCGGAATTGATCATGGCATAATGGCTCTGACAGAACATGTCTACATTTTTTATCTGTTCTCTTCTAAAATTACTAATCCCTTTTTCATGTCATAGCCAATGATTTCCTGGATCTTGTGAAAATCATATTTCTTGTGGAGATTATCCATAACCGCAGACAATTCTTTTTTGCCATACTTACGGATAAACAGCGCCAACGCCTTTACGGCATTTCCATCGTTTCCATTTGCATAGAATCCCTTTTGGCAATCGATCAGATCCTCACATGCATAACAACCGTCGATGTCTCTTTCTTTGCAGCAGGCCGCATTCAGACAGACTCCTTCTGGACAGCACGTAGCATAGGAACAGGTGTTATAGGATGTCCTGCAACCGCCGCACCATTCTTTCAAGAAACAATGGTTACAGGAAAGGCCGCAGTACGCTATGGGATCCACGCCTTTTCTCGCCTTCCGGCAAAGCTCGTTCTTGATCCGGCACATTGCTTCGATATGCATGATCCAATGCCTGGAAAAAGGCATCTGGATCAGTCCTTTTACATCTTTTCCACACCAGTAATCAATCAGCCAGAAGGCATCTTCATCTTTACTGACCGAGCCGGTTTCGATGATCCGTTCCCTGTCGTCATCCGTAAACTTCCTCTTCAGGTCATTATACTGCAGATCCTTAAGTAGTTCATTTGTAGAATCCATAACAGCCCTGCAATAATCATACAAAGCTCTCACATCGAGTTTCGCGGAAAATTCTGCGATCTCCTCACCCTTCAGCTCATTACCGGTGGTGATACTCGGACTATTTATCCTTTTTTGCCAATCCTCCGTAAAGAGGACCTGACTATCCTTAAGGATCAGTGTATGCGCCACAATATCCTCAATCCGGAAGATATGCCACATAGAATAGCTGAGCGTCTTGCTGTGATAACCTTTCGCCCCGCCATAAGGCATCTTGGAGAAGGCCTCTAACGGATAGGTATTCACTATAGATGTTATCTGACCAAAAAGATCCTCTCTTAATTCGATCAGAACGGCAATCCCATCCTCAAAGCTCGCCTTCTTTCCGATCAGAACCTGCATTTTTTTGTTTTTTTCAGACCACTCCTTATTCATGTCTCCCCCTCCACAATCACTGCCCTGGCATCCACATTATCCTCTCGTTCATGCATGATCTGCCTATATTCATCCGAAGCAAAACAGGCATCCAGCTCTTCTCTGGATGGAAAGCGAATGACAATTACTCTTCCCGGATTTCTAAGAGGACTGAGAGCACGGATTTTTTCTGTCCGTACAAGATATTCTCCTCCAAAGCTTTCAACAATCGGCTTTACCCTCTCGATATAATCCTCATAGGAGCCTCGCCCCTTGTTTTCATCAATATATACATCGACTATAAAATAACAACTCATCCCGTACTTCCCCTATCGTAAACAAGCTATAGTCTTACAAAAAAGCGGATTAGCCTTAAGCATTTGCATATTCAACCTGTCACACACCCGTGAGGTCAAGATTTCCACATCAGTCCCATCGTCCAATTCAAGAACTGTGTTCTTAAGCATATCAATAAGTTCTGCCGCATCAGCAAGCCTTCTCTTCATCATCTTCCCGTCATAAGTCTGATCCCAGGCAGGGTAAAAGGTTTCAACTCCTTCCATTGTCCCCAGGATATTCAGGGTTTTCCTTATTTCCTGTTCATCAATGAATATAGGAATATCGCCCTTAACCGGAACAGAGTCCCCTATGAAAAGACAGTCTCCCACAAGATATGCCAACTCATCACATGAATGCCCTGCTGTCCGAATAACTTTGATCACCACACCACCGTCCAATTGAATCTCATCTCCGTCCTTAACCACGACATCAACCTTTGATGATTTTCCTGCAAGATTATAGAAATTTGGAATGGGTCTTTCTGAAAACTGCAGATCGATATCCTCAATCCAATTTTTTTCACCTTCACTGGCATAAATCTTACATCCTGTATGTTCCTGAAACCACGCCGCCGATCCGATATGATCAGGGTGTGCATGCGTAAGAAAGATTCCTCTAATCTCGGAAATGTTTCTCCCGATCGTATCCAGAAAATCGATTATCTTAATTTCAGAGCCGTAAACACCCGAATCAATAAGGTAAAGTGACTCTGCTTCAAGAATATAAACATAGACAAACCTTTTAATCTGTTCAGTTACATTAAAATCAATCTTTATCTGATGAACCTTCATTTCGATCATCCTTCCTTAAACAAATCTAATTCCGGTATTTTTTCATAGTACAAAAAAACTGTAACGCCGGTGTTTTCAGCATACAGTCTCTGCTCACCCCTATATAAAAACCCGGCTTTTTCATACATCCTCTGCGCCGGAAGATTTGTTTTCAGCGCATCAAGGCGAAGCGCCTTTTTCCCATTCCTGACTGCAATCTTCATCGCTTCCTCAAGAAGCTTGATCCCCAGTGATCTTCCCCGATATGAAGGAGAAACCGCAAGCAGATGAACTGTTGCTACCTGATCGTTCGGAAGTTTATCCCTCCATACTATTTTCTCGTATTCCGCGCCCTGATTCATAGAAATTGCCACAACCCCGGCGGCATCATCTTCATCCATCAGGAAATACATCTCATCATGCAGAATATATGCTCTAAGCTGTTCATCTGTAGGATGCTTTCCATATACCCACCTGGCATATTGCTCTATCAGCGGAGTGTTCTCTATCACATCAATATATATTTTCTTCACTGCCTCGAAATCATTCGCATAAACCAGCTGCATATTTCAATCTCCATCTTCTGCAAATCCTTCATACTTCATCGGGGTAAACCGAATCCCGTTAACTGTCTGTTCTTTGTCAGTATCCTTAAACCCCAATGCATGATAAAAAGGCACTCCGTATGGCGAGGAGTTAAGGGTGATTATATGATCCGGATATTCCTGGCATACTGCCTTAAACAGCCTTGTACCTATCCCCTGACGGTGATATTCCCCGTCCACAAAAAAGAAGCAGATATGCTTTCTGTCAGACCGGATTCCTACAAGACCTATCAATCTGTCTCCGTCAAAGGCACCGTAGTATTCAATTCCTGCAAGATATTCTTCGTCATGCAGGCACTTTTTGAATTCCTCTGTGCCCTCTTTTGAATAATCCGGTGACTCATACT
>CAMHMG010000307.1 GCA_946186175.1 uncultured Clostridia bacterium
CGGAGCCTCAGTTGCAGGTGCTTCTGTTGAAGGAGTTTCTGTTACTGTCTGCTGCTGTGTCTCGCTCTCTGTAACCGTCTGCTCATTAACTACCTGCTGTTGTGCTGCTTCCGCCTCTGCCTGTGCCTGTGCTTCTATCTCAGCCTGACGTGCCTCTTCTGCCGCCTGCTCTTCTTCAACTGTAACGGCTGTCTCATATACATAATCTACATATACAAAATCACTTGAAACATATCCCGCCTGCTCGTCTGTTACAGCTACTTTATACCATCCATTCTCCTGACCGAGAATTGTAAGTGATTCACCCTCATCCTTAAGATCAACAACCTCACTGTCAGTAGATTCTTCTGCTCTGATATTAAGTGTTTCGGCTGTTACCTTAGCAACCTGATCACAATTGTTCTCTATGTAAGCTTCTGCATCACTTCCAAATAAGAGATAATCATTCTTAACATATCCGTATGCATTACCTGAAGATACTAATGACCATTCATCACCTTTATCAACTATAGTACCTACATTACCATTATAGAACTTTCCAACAACTTCACTATCCTCATTAGACTCGCTTCTAATATTAAGATAACTGTCAATATTAGCAACGACCTGGTCACTCTCTACCTTAACCTCTTTTGTTTCAATTTCAGCAGGCTGCGCTGAAACCTCAGCAACCGTACTCACTTCTGTATTATCATTACTATCTGTCGAAACCTGTGCAAGCTGATCTACCGGTGTTCCCTTCTTGATATCAGTTCTGAGTGAACTGCTGTTAGCAATAGCTTTGCTTATTGTAACTGAGTTGCCTCTCACCTGTTCCTTCACGCTCGTCGGAGTCGCTGTACCGCCAAGCAATAATGACATTGCTGCAACAGCTAACATTGAGCTCCGAATAACATTCTTCTTCATATTTTACCTCTTTTTTCATTCTTATCACAAATGTTACAAAATTGTTAAATTCTTTAAACCACCCATATAATAACAAAGCTTTTCACTTATGTCAACTATTATTTTTGATTTTTTCTCGTAATTGCGTTATTTTTGCAATATTTTGGCTACATAATATATATTTAAAGCTTCCTCTTCCATATTTTTATTGATTTTTTCTTAATAATTATGTATAATTACATTATATTGATTTCGGGGATTTTGGTTAATATGACAATCTTTGCTTTTACACTCTTTTAATAGCCATAATCCAACTCATTATATCGAAAGGATGAACTCACTATGGATATTAGAGATGTACTTGATTTGAAACAACTTGAACAGATAATGCAGGATTGGTCAGACGCAACCGGATTTGCCGTAACCGCCTTAGATAATAAGAGTGAATATATTACTCCTTTTATCAATTTTAATGAATTCTGTATTAAATATAACAAAGGATACGAAGAGGATCTTAAGAAAAACCAGAAAAGCGCTTCCAAAGATTATGAGATTTTTTACGATAATGCCGGCTTGATGTATTTCATCAGAAATATCATTATTAAGAACACAAAGATCGCTTCTATTATCGGTGGTCAGGTTCTTCCTAAAGCACTTGATGAAGCAAAGGCTAAGAAGAATGCAGAGAGACTTGGCATAGATTCCGGCAAATATACTACAGCTATCAGCAAGGTACCTGTACGTACTGAGGCTTCACTCAATGCAGCAGCTAAGATATTAGGAGATTACGTTAATACATTAGTCATCGACAACTACTCTAATTCTCACAATGAACAGATGATTCAGAAGCTTGATGCTGAGATAGAAAGAGCAGCCAGTCTTATAGAAGAAATCAATGAGAAGTCTGCACAGCTTGACAAGATTGAGAACAAGCAGAACATTCTTTCATTGAATGCTTCAATAGAAGCCGCAAGAGCCGGTGAATTTGGACGAGGTTTTGCGGTAGTTGCTGCTGAAGTTGGAAAGCTTGCTGTCAACTCGGGTGAAATTAACAAGTCAATCAAAGTTTCACTAAGAGACCTTACCAGTACAATCAAGGCACTAGAGAAAGCAAAATAACTAATATATATTATATTAGAAGGCGAATGACCATTTGATCATTCGCCTTTTTATATTATAATTATTAATAATATTTTTTATCACGAAATCCATTCGGTACCCTACAATCTTCTATAGCTGTCTTGTACCCATCCTTTACCTACAATTGTTTATACCGCAACAAATAATCTTCCGGAAAATGCTGCAAGCCTCATATTGCAATGTCCGTTTCTGACGATTAAAGTCTCCATTCCACTAGAATTATACCCTCCGTAAATAGAGGCATCTGTATTAATAAGCTCGCAAAGCATATGGTTACCTGTCAGTCTAATACCGTAATTGTCATAGTTTCTGTCACTAAAATTAAACACAGCTAATATTTTCTCTCCGCCGGCTTCCCTTTCAAAAGCATATACCAGGTCGTCACGCCTGTCATCAATTATATATTTAAAACAATTACTGTTATACTCTCCCTCATAAAGAGCTTTATGAGAATCATAAGTGAGATTTAAATCTCTGCAAAACCTAGTAAACATCTGATGCATAGGAAAACCGGATAATACGTCAAAGTCCTGTTCCCTATATTCTCCCCATTCACGAAACTGACCAATCTCGTTACCCATGAAAGATAATTTCTTTCCGGGATGAGAATACCAATACAAAAACATTGCACGACACTGGGCAAACTTTTCTTTATATCTCCCGTACATCTTATCAAGAAGAGTTTTTTTACCATGTACCACCTCGTCATGAGAAAAAGCCAGAAGATACAGTTCATTATAAAAATAATGCATAGAAAACAATATCTGATCATAGTGATTTCTTCTCTCTGACACTTCATATGAGAAAAAATCCAAAGTATCATGCATGAATCCAAGGTCCCATTTATAATCAAACCCAAGTCCATCATATTCAACCGGTGCTGTCACCTTCAAATATGTTGTGGAGTCCTCGGCAAAGAGAATTGCATGTGGATGTCTCATCTTAATACCCGCATTTAAGCTCTTGACAAACTCAAGTGCTTTCACATTAACACCACACTCTGCTCTTCCCTTACGATAAATGATATTTGATATAGCATCAAAGCGAAGTCCGTCGATATGGTAATCATTTAACCAATAATCCGCGCATGACTTCAAGAAGCTTGCGACCTCGCCTTTGGCATGAAAGAAATTATATGAGCCCCATTCACTGAACATTTCATCCTCTTTGTTTTCAAAGGAGCCGTATCCAACATTGCCATTTTCTCTGTAATTATGTGGAATCTCATACAATTCCTCGCCATCGAAAAATTCAAGTCCATAATCATCCGTCGCAAAATGAACCATAACAAAATCAAGGATAACTCCTATTCCCGCATTGTGACACGAATTAATAAAGCTTTT
>CAMHMG010000308.1 GCA_946186175.1 uncultured Clostridia bacterium
CGTAGATGAGTGTTACTTTCATGTATACATGATGCACTTGGTGAAGTAAGCTCCTGGTGAAGCGAAGCGGAATCGAGGTGCGCATGGTCTGTTATTAATAATAAATTATAAAAGGAGATAGAATCATGGCAAAAGAATTAGAGAAAAACTATAATCCGTCTGAGATTGAAGACAGAATCTACAAGAACTGGCTGGATAAGAAGTATTTTCATGCTGAGGTAGACAAGAGTAAGAAACCATTTACTATTGTAATGCCGCCTCCGAACATTACCGGACAGCTTCATATGGGACACGCTCTTGATAACACAATGCAGGATATTCTTATTCGTTACAAGAGAATGGAAGGATATAATGCTTTGTGGCAGCCCGGTACTGACCATGCGGCAATCGCGACAGAGGTTAAGATCATTGAGTCCCTTAAAGAACAGGGAATTGACAAGGAGGATCTTGGAAGAGAAGGTTTCCTTGAGAAAGCATGGGATTGGAAGGCAGAGTACGGTGGAAGGATCATCAATCAGTTAAAGAAGTTAGGTTCATCTGCAGACTGGGACAGAGAGCGTTTTACAATGGATGATGGTAATAACGATGCTGTTAATGAGGTTTTCTGTAAGCTCTATGAAAAGGGATGGTTATATAAAGGTTCTAGAATTGTCAACTGGTGTCCTGTATGTCAGACAACCATTTCAGATGCAGAGGTTTTGCATGAGGATCAGCAGGGTAATTTCTGGCATATCAATTATCCTATCGTTGGAGAAGAGGGAAGATTCGTTGAGATAGCTACAACCCGTCCCGAGACACTTCTCGGTGATACTGCTGTTGCGGTTAATCCCGAGGATGAGAGATATAAGGATATCATCGGTAAGATGCTCAAGCTTCCTCTTACAGACAGAGAGATTCCGGTTATTGCCGATGAGTATGTTGACAAAGAGTTTGGAACAGGCTGCGTTAAGATTACACCTGCTCATGACCCTAACGACTTTGAGGTGGGTAAGCGTCATAATTTGGAAGAGATCAATATTATGAATGATGATGCGACTATCAATCAGTTGGGCGGCAAATATGCGGGAATGGATAGATATGAGGCAAGAAAGGCAATGCTTGCCGACCTTGAGGCACAGGGACTCCTTGTTAAGACCGTTCCTCATGAACATGCAGTTGGTATCCATGACCGTTGTAAGACAACAGTTGAGCCTCTTATCAAACCTCAGTGGTTCGTTAAGATGGAGGAAATGGCCAAGCCTGCACTTGAAGCTGTTAAGTCAGGCAAGCTTAAGCTGATTCCCGAACGTATGAATAAGAATTATTATAACTGGCTTGAAAATATCCGTGACTGGTGTGTATCAAGACAGCTTTGGTGGGGACACAGAATTCCGGCATATTACTGCCAGGATTGTGGTGAGATTGTTGTATCGAAGACTCCTGTTCATACATGCCCGAAATGTAACGGCAGCAATATGAAGCAGGATCCTGATACTCTTGATACATGGTTCTCGTCAGCATTATGGCCATTTTCAACTCTTGGCTGGCCGGATAAGACGGAAGAACTTGACTATTTCTTCCCGACAGATGTACTTGTAACTGGTTACGACATCATTTTCTTCTGGGTAATCAGAATGGTATTCTCATCAATAGAGCAGACCGGAGAGCTTCCATTCCATACAGTACTTTTTCATGGTCTCGTTCGTGACGATCAGGGTAGAAAGATGAGTAAGTCATTAGGTAACGGTATTGATCCTCTTGAGGTTATTGAGAAATATGGTGCGGATGCACTTAGATTTACACTTATTACAGGTAATGCTCCGGGTAATGATATGCGTTTCTACTGGGAGAGAGTTGAGGCAAGCCGTAACTTTGCTAACAAGGTATGGAATGCATCACGTTTCATAATGATGAATATGGAAAAGGCTAAGATATCTGAGGTATCAGTTTCTGATCTTACACTTGCAGACAGATGGATCTTATCTAAGGTTAATACTCTTGCAAAGGATATGACCGAAAACCTTGATAAATATGAGCTTGGTATTGCAGCTTCTAAGGTATACGACTTCATTTGGGAAGAGTTCTGTGACTGGTATATTGAGATGGTTAAACCTCGTCTTTATAACGATGATGACACCACTAAGGCGGCAGCACTCTGGACACTTAAGACCGTACTTATCCAGGCACTTAAGATGCTTCATCCATATATGCCATTTATTACAGAGGAGATATATGTTAACCTTCGTGAAGTGTTGATCGAGGCAGGTGTTGATGCAGCTTCTATGGAAGAGTCTATTATGATCGCAGCATGGCCGGAATTCAAGGAAGAGTGGAACTTCAACGAAGACGAGTATGCGGTTGATACGATCAAGGATGCGGTAAGAGGAATCCGTAACTTAAGAACAGATATGAATGTTCCTAATTCAAAGAAGGCAACTGTATATGTTGTTTCTGAGAAAGAGAATGTAAGAAAGATATTTGAAGATGCCAAGGTATTCTTCGCTACTTTGGGATTTGCCTCAGAAGTTATCGTTCAGGCTGATAAGGCAGGGATTGCAGATGACGCCGTGTCAGCAGTTATCCATGATGCGGTAGTATATATGCCGTTTGCAGAGCTTGTGGATATCGAGAAAGAAAAGGAACGTCTCACCAAAGAAGAGAAGAGATTACAGGGTGAGATCAAGCGCTGCGAGGGTATGCTTAACAATCCTAACTTCGTCGGCAAAGCGCCTCAGGCTAAGATTGATGAGGAAAAGACTAAGCTTGAGAAATACACTGGAATGTTAGAGACCCTTAAAGAGAGAATTAGCCAGATTGGATAAGTCTCTTGTGACAAAGATATAAGAACCCGCATATATGCAGTCACAAGATGGTTCGGGTCTTTAAGACAAAGAACCATCTTATGATGACGAGCCATTGCATAGATAATATAATGGCTGGGTCTGATAAATAAAAGAAGCACAGAATAGGGTGTTGAGATGTTCAATCCCGGTTCTGTGCTTCTTTCATTTTGAGTAGTGCTGTAAGATAATCGATTGAGATATTAAGTTCGTGGTTACTCATGGTACTTGTAATCTCTATTAATTTGTCATAAGAGTTCTTTTCTTCTGGGGGTCCGAAAAGAATATAATCGGAAGAAATGTTGTGTACTTTACAAATATTGTAAAGTGTTTCTGCTGAAAAACCTTTCTTTCCTGTCTCTATTTCTGATAGAAAATTAGTTGAAATATCAATACTTTCTGAAAAAGCCAATTGTGAAAGATGTGTCTTTAATCGTTCTTTTCGTATACGTTCGCCTATTGCAAATCGAATATTTTCCGGTAGCATGGGATAAGCTCCTTTCAAAATTAATAATCCAAATCTAATATAAGATATATTATGGTG
>CAMHMG010000309.1 GCA_946186175.1 uncultured Clostridia bacterium
TAATATGATATCTGCAGATTACAATGTTAATGAATATATTGAGTCACCGGTATCAAAGCTTGTCGTTAAAGTTTTTTATTACAGTGAAATGGTAGGTTCACAGATAGATACGGGTAGTGAACAGATGTTGTTACGTGAAGATATGCTTAGCAATATGATCAAAGCTCCAAGTAATGATTATAAAAAACTTGCAGATAATCTTGAATGGGTATATAAAGATATTGAATTGTCAAAACAGAAATCAAAGCTATCTGTTACTGAAATTAAAAGAATGTATCAGAAAGAACAGGAGGAACCTGCATTAGAAAATGAATCGGATGCTTCTTACTATGGCGATCGTAATAAAGAATTATTACCGGGATTTATTTCGAAAGAAAAGGTTATTGATGCAGCCGGTAAAGGTACATGGTATCATAAAGCAATGGAATTGATTGATTTTACAAAGCTTGACACTATGGATAAGGTGAAAGATGAACTTGACAGATTGTATGAAGAAGGTAGACTTATAGATGAAACCAGGTCATTTATCACAGCTGATACAATATATAAGTTTGCCTGTTCTGATATTGGGAAAAGAATGAGAATGGCTGCTAATAATAATCTGCTTTATAAAGAACGACAATTCGTTGTGGGTTTTCCTGTTTCGGATAACGGTCCCGATGTAGTAGTACAGGGTATTATAGACGCATATTTTGAAGAGGATGGCAAGATAACACTTCTTGATTACAAAACGGATAAAATCAAAGAAGGACAGGAAAATAAATTGGTAGAACGCTATAGATCACAGATGGATTACTATCAAAATACATTAGAAAAGATCACAGGTATGCAAGTAATAGAAAGTTATATTTATTCTTTTGCATTGAACAAAGAAATAAAAATGTGATATATTATATCATGAATCAGAAAATATTAGGAGTAATAATATGAGTGGAAGAAACGAAGAAGAAAAAAAGGGTATTTCTCTTCTTGGTAAAGAAGGGGTAGAATATAAGTCAGATTATGCACCGGAGGTGCTTGAGACCTTTATTAACAAACATCCGGATAATGATTATTTTGTTAAATTCAATTGCCCGGAATTCACTTCTTTATGTCCTATTACAGGACAACCGGATTTTGCAACAATATATATTTCATATGTACCCGGTGAGAAGATGGTGGAATCAAAATCACTTAAATTATATCTTTTTAGTTTTAGAAATCATGGTGATTTTCATGAGGATTGTGTGAATGTAATTATGAAAGATCTTATTCGTTTGATGGATCCAAAGTATATCGAGGTGTGGGGCAAATTCACGCCGAGGGGCGGTATATCGATAGATCCGTATTGTAATTACGGCAGACCGGGTACTAAGTGGGAAGAGGTTGCATGGAACAGGCTTGCCAATCATGATCTGTATCCGGAGAAAATAGATAACAGATAGCTGATAACAACGACAATAAATAATCATTACTTTGAATAGAGGGCAGATATGACATATCAGGAATGTGTTGATTATATATTATCTATTCCCAAGTTTGCAGATAAGCTCGGGACAGAAAGTTTATATGAAATATTGGGAATAATGAATCACCCGGAGAACGGTTATCCGGCAATACATGTGGCAGGTACGAATGGAAAGGGCTCTACATGCTCGTTTTTGGCCTCAATTTTGAAAGAAAAGGGCAAAAGGGTAGGAATATTTACCTCACCGCATTTAATTCGCTTAAATGAGCGAATACGGATTAATAATGATATCATATCTGATGATGAATTTGTTGATGTCTGCGAAAAAGTAATCGATGTCGTTAACGAAGCATCAAAGATGGATATAGCCCATCCTTCTTTTTTTGAGTTTGTTTTTTTGATGTGCGTTATATATTTTTATGAAAAGAAAGTTGATTATGCAATATTTGAAACCGGTATGGGAGGCCGATTAGATGCTACAAATGTATTGAATCCTGAGATATGCATAATCACTTCTGTAGGACTTGATCATATGCAATATCTTGGGGATACTATTGAAAAGATTGCATATGAAAAAGCAGGAATAATTAAGAAAAAGGTGCCTGTCATTTACTATGACAGAAAGGATAATGCTACTTGTATTATTGCTGATTACTGCAATCAGATTGGTGGGAGTTTACATCTTGTCGAAAAAAATCAATATAATTTATTAGAAATAACAAAAAAAACCATTGATTTTTCGTTTCAAAGTGTTTATTATAGTTATGATAGTTTGAAAATAAGGAAAACTGCATTATATCAGATAGAGAATGCGATTCTTGCCGTCAGGGCATATGAACTATTGCTATATAGAAATTTAAGCATTGACGATAGACGCGATGCTATACATAGAGATTTGTTTGTGATCCGTAATGGTCTTATTAATATGACATGGTCCGGAAGGATGGAACTCATTGCGGATGGAATATACGTTGATGGCGCTCATAATGAAGAGGCCATTGAAGCATTTTGTAATACATTAGAGATTATGTTCTCTGATGATTTGAAAATTTTATTATTTGCTGTATCTAAGGATAAAGATTATAAGAGGATGATAGAACGTTTGGGCCGGATCTCATTTGATGAGATTATCCTTGTGAAATATAATGGGGATCGTTCGGCGGAATTAGATATAGTTGAAGAAACATTTAGACATTTTTCGGGTAGTAGAATTACCACCTTTGACAATATAGAGACGGGTTTTGATTATGCCAAAACCCATGTTGGAAATCGGTTATTATTTTGTGTTGGGTCTCTATATTTGGTTGGTGATCTGCTGCGGATTCAGGAGTATAGAAATGATTAATTTTGATGAAGAAGTAAGAAAGTTTTCTCCTTGTCTTGAGGTCGCTCAGGCTGAGGATGCAATATATCACAATGATGTTAAAGATATTACAGATGTATTAGAGGAAATGTATAATCAGATTAATAATAAGAAAGGCGAATAGTACGGTGAATAATATGGTGTGTTTGAATTGTGGAGCACCCGTATTAGAGAACGGACACTGCAGTAGTTGCCATATGAGCTATAATCTGTTATCTAAGGCATTTAATACGTCTAATTATTATTATAATTTAGGCCTGGACAGGGCGTGTGTCAGGGATCTTACCGGTGCTATTGATGCATTGAATTTATCTTTGAAATATAACAAACAGAATATCAATGCAAGAAATCTTTTGGGTTTAATCTATTATGAGATGGGTGAAGTTGTTTCGGGACTTATGCAATGGGTGATCAGCAGTAATTATCTACCCGATAATAATGTTGCTTCAAGATATATTGAAGAAGTTCAGTCTGATCCCATCAAGTTAGAGGAAGCGAACCAGCTTGCCAAGCAATTTAATCAGGCATTAAT
>CAMHMG010000310.1 GCA_946186175.1 uncultured Clostridia bacterium
GGACATGTATCTAACTGTTCCTTTACGGACTTAACTTCTTTAAGGATTGCGCGGTCTACAACTTCCTCCGGAATGTCATCTCTTTTTCCCTCGTCGATTGCAATCTTTTTTGCAGCAGATACAAGTGTAGAGATTGCGTCCTTTCTGGTTTTGTCATGTGCCTTCATGGCAGCGATCATGTCTTTTTGTAAGGTGTCAAATTGCATTTTGATAAATCCTCCTGTTTATTTTTTGTTTATGAGTATAGCACATTTCGATATAATTTTGTATATAAATGAAATTGTTGTTTATGTGTGATGTGAGCAATCATTTGCGTGGAGTGTGAAAATAATATTATGAGACATACTTTCATTAAAATGGGAGAATTATCTATAAATAAGCTCATGAAATGTGAAAAAATATACTCGAGAACACTAATGATATGTGGTAATATTCAATTGAAGGCAGTTTCAAGGTTTAACTTGAAGGAAGAAAAGAGAATGTGGTGAGATAAATGAAATTCATATTTGCTTCGGATACATTTAAAGGTACTCTTACCTGCAAAGATACAATAGAATTATTATCCCGCTCAGCTGGCAAAATTTTCGGAGACGCGGAATGTGTGGGTGTTCCGGTCGCTGACGGTGGAGAAGGAACTGTGGATGCAGTGCTTTCTGCAAAGAACGGAGAGAGGATTAATGTTAATGTTCACGGTCCCCTTATGGATGAAATAAGTGCTTATTACGGAAGAATACCAGATGGTCATGTTGTTATGGAGATGGCATCGGCGTCGGGACTTACTCTTATTGAAGAGAGCAGAAGGAATCCGTTATTTACTACAAGCTATGGTACAGGTGAGATGATAAAGGATGCTTTGGATAAAGGCTTTACGGACATTTCTATAGCTATCGGCGGGAGTGCGACTAATGACGGTGGAATGGGCTGTCTTGCGGCTTTGGGAGTGAAGTTCTTGGACGAGCATGGCAATAAGCTTGACGGTAGGGGCGAGAATCTTGAGAAGGTAAGGAGTATTGATTTGAGCGGATTGCATCCGGGACTTTCAAGGGCAAAGATCACAGTCATGTGTGACGTGACCAATCCCTTATGCGGAGTAAATGGTGCAACAAGGGTATACGGTCCTCAAAAGGGTGCGACGGAAGATATTGTCAAGCGCCTTGAGGCCGGCATGGAGAATTACCGTGATGTCATAATCAGAGAAACAGGTATCAACCCTGATGAAATTGCAGGCAGTGGTGCCGCTGGCGGGCTGGGTGCTGCGTTATTTGTATTTTGTGGCGGTAGAATGAAGTCAGGAATTGATACTGTTCTTGATCTTGTGGATTTTGATAAGCAGATTCAAGGAGCAGATTATATAATAACAGGCGAAGGCTGTGCCGATGAGCAGAGCTGTTATGGAAAAGTTATGCAGGGAATAGGGCTGCGTGCTAAGAAACATGGAATTCCTGTCATCGGGTTGTGTGGTCAGGTCAGAGACGGTGCGGAAAAACTCTATGATTATGAAATTACAAAGTTATTACAGACAAGTGATACAAACGTTCCGCTTGAAGATGTTATGAACCACGCAAAGGAATATTATTATCGCGGAGCGGTTAGAGTGTTTGAGATGATAAAGGAGAAATGAATAATTAAAAATATGTGAGGGGGTGTCTTATTATGTTGATTCCCCAAATTATTACAATTGATGTTAAGAAGTTCTTTGAGTATTATCCAAGAGAAGACAAAACTAAATCTTTTTGCTTTAATACAGTAAACAGATATTATTATCATATGGTTGTAAAACAGCTTGACGATTTTGATGAATGCCCGCTTTTTCATCAGATTATTAACTCAGAGACCTTTGAAAAAGAAGAAATAGATACAGATGCTTCAGATGAATGGCTTTTGGATAAGCTGATCATTCTTGATTTTGGTACAATTTTTCGTGGTACAGAAAATTATAATATGTCTTCAGATAAAATGGACAAGACATCACAAGATGAAGCTGATAAGTCACAACGAGATAAAAGGAATGAAACGTTACAGAAAAATGTAAAAGAGTTGTTTGAAAAAGGTCTTGATATCGCTTTTTCTGATGGTAAAAAAGTGCATATGCTATCGTTTGATAAGAGTGGAAATATGAGCCGTCACAGTAGAATAACGTTTATAAATGAAAACTATTATGATGAACTGAATGAAAGATTAAATCTGGGAATAAATTTTTCAGAAATCGAAATTTCATTAAGTAAGTATTATGCATACAGAGGTCTTTATCTCACATCATCAAAGCATGTTCAAGATAATGAGATAGAGATCACGCCTGAAACACTTGTGATTTTAAAGGATAAAACTAAGAAACAGGGATTGGCATATGAAAGAAATATCCCCATTGTGAGTGCAACGAGCGAGAATGGAGTGAATTGGGAATTTACGAAAGAAGAAAATGCACAATTAGAGTAAGACCGTTTGTTATGCCGCAGGAAGGTGAAGAGTATAAAGAAACCAGACCTGCTAGTAAAGGCTGGTACGAGCTCGGTATAGATAAATATGAGAAATACATAGGATATTATCAAAAATATTTCGGTCACCTGACAGGGGTAGTGATGGTTCCACGAGGATCTGTGGTACCGCTATGTCTTGGTGGTGCAGATTTTGATGGTGACCTTGTAAGTGTGATTTTTGGAAGAGAACATTACCGGTTATAAAGATTCCCGGTGTTGTTGCTAATAAGGAAACTGTACCGAAAAAAGTTCCTTATGAACATATTGAAGCAACTTTTTCCAATTCCATTGGATATCTGTCCAATGCCGCTATTAAAATTGGACAACTTGAATATGGAAAGGCATGCGACATAATACTTGATAGAAATGGACTTGCCTGTTGGAAGTGTACGATATTGACCGGACTTGATATCGATGCAGCAAAAAACGGCAGTCATCCTGATCTTAGTAGTTTTGTGGATAGCGTTAAAAGTATTCCCAATGCACCATATCTGAAATTCAAAAAAGATTTTGACAAGCTGCGAAAGAATTCAAAATATATTTTTGATAAACTGAAAATTGAAGATGATGAGAGAGAGAAGAAATTCGTAATCAGTGTAAGCGGGATAGATAAGAATGTAGAATACTCGTCTGAAAACCGTAATTATGGTACAGGGATTAACAGGTTGCCAATTATTTTTCAAGATGAACTTGTAAAATATAAAGAGAAAAAACATAAAAGAAGGGAAACGTGTAATCCCTTCAATGAATTACAGGATAAAGATGATGATTTATTGATAAAAGAGTACACTGATAAATGTAATGCTGTGTTTGATAGATACAACTGGTATAGAGGATTTGTTAAGGAACTGGCAGGT
>CAMHMG010000311.1 GCA_946186175.1 uncultured Clostridia bacterium
AGTGTTATGATACATCATTTATTTTTCAAATGAAATATTATTATTCAACAAATAAATTTTGATTTCTTTGTTGATTCTGTCAAAAAGGAAAAGTTTATTATATAAAAGGATGATAAATACTTCTTTTTATTATCTAAAAGTACCTATATCCTTAGTGTTTGTAACACTTTTGAAACAAAATAAAGCCATATTACTATTTATTAAATCAAAGAATCGCTTGATTTAGTGCAATTACAACAATGCCATTGTGCAATTACAACAACGTATAGCCCTGAATTTTCGTTATAATGACTACTTATCTCGTTTAATTCGTAATTTCATCTTAATATTGTTAAATAAATTTTTTCCACTGCTATCTTTCTGAAACCATTTATAAATGTTTTCTATTCGCAGTTTCTCTATCGATTCGGGCACTTTTGCCTCAGCTACAGCCTTATTGTAAAGCGTGTTTCCCGTAAAAAGAATCAAACCTGCATTCATCTGTCTCCTGTAGTCCCTAAGCAGCTCTAATTGCATATTCTCATTTAATGCCAATATCAGAATATCCGGAGCTACGGAATTAATCTCGTTGACAATATGCTCATACGATGAGTCCTGATCATCGAGATACGTACCTGACAAAGTGAGATATGACCACTTCTCATGTATACTGTCCTGAACAGAGCTATATTGCTCTTCACTACCCGCAATAAGCTGAATCTCACTACCGTTCTCCACAGCATAATCAAAAATCTTGTTTAAATACGCCTCTAAAAAAAACGGATCGCGTTTATAGCCCAGCACCTCATCTATGCTTGTATTAACACTCAGAGTGCCGGGCAATATCATATCGCAATCTTCCAAAACGTTTTCTTTTTCTGCATTATTCTCAAGAATAATTAATGTCTCACTATTGACGAGATAGACGAATCTACAGCTTTCTTCCACTATATACCCTATAGCTGCATCGCTCGCAGCGCTTGTAGATGCGGTATCTACCGCAATCCCAAGCAATCGTACTCTATCTTGCATTGTAACATCCCCAAATTACTGTATATTTACATCATTTGTTCCGATAACGATGAATATTTCAACACCACTGGTAGAAACATCAATACCGGAATCTAAAGAACCAACCTCAATTACAGCATCGTTGAAATACTGTAATAAATCATTACCCATTCCTTCTTCAGGAACGTATATCTTAGTCTGTGTCTCTTTCGATAAGCTATAATTACCCTTTGTTACATTAGTAAAGCCTTCTCCGGCCAACTTATTCATCCACTGTGAAGCCAAACCGTTAGTTTTGGTACTGTTAAGAACAAGTATATTCTTATCTGTAGAAGCTATTTCCTCTACTTCGGTAGTTTCTTCCTCAGTTGTAACCTCTTCAGTTGTAATCTCCTCTGTCTCCTCTTCTGTCTCCTCTTCTGTCACCTCTTCAGTCTCTTCTTCATCCTCAGCCTGAATATCTTCATCACTATATGTAGATGCCTGTTCTGTAGTATTCTGTGCAACTTCCTTCTTATCACTTCTTACCTTGATAACAAAAAAAGCACAAAAACCTACTATCAAAATTGCCATAAGCACGACCAAAGATCGTAAAAACTCCTCTCCAAATACTCTCAGCATAGTTTTCTTATCCATTATTCTGCCTCCTGTAATCATTACGATTTTTATTTCTAAACAATCTTATATATTATATCATTGTTATCTTTTCTTTTCAACCTTTTCGTTATATACTTAAATATATACCTAATATATAAGGAGAAAAAGCAATCATGAAAACTACCGCACTTATAACAGGTGCCTCACGAGGCATCGGCAGGGCAACTGCAATAAAACTCGCCGGTCATTTTGATCATATAATCATTAATTCCTGTCATAATAGTCAGGCACTTTTAGATGTCAAAAAAGAAATAGAAAAAACCGGAGCCGAATGCATGGCATATACCGGTGATATAGGAGATTATAATTTTGTAAAAAATATGATTTCTGAAATAATTGAAAAATATAAAAAAATAGACCTTTTAGTCAACAATGCAGGCATATCTTATGTTGGATTGCTGACTGATATGACGATTGAAGATTGGAATAATGTGATCCGCACTAATCTGACCTCTGTATTTAACTGTTGCAGCTTAACGGTTCCACATATGGTGAAAGAAAAATCCGGACAAATAATTAACATTTCCTCAATGTGGGGATTAAGCGGTGCATCCTGCGAAGTGGCTTACAGTGCCTCAAAGGGAGGGGTCAACACGTTCACTCAGGCATTGGCAAAGGAGCTGGCACCCTCTAACATCTCGGTAAATGCTATAGCATGCGGAACTGTCAATACGGAAATGAATGCCTGCTTTTCAGAAGAAGAGCTTGAAAGCCTTTGTAATGATATTCCAATAGGTCGAATGGCATCACCTGATGAGATTGCAGACATGATATACCTATTATATAATTCACCTTCTTATCTTACAGGTGAAATAATAAAAATAGACGGTGGTTATCTATAAAACCACCGTCTTATTATTATCATTATTGTGATACCGCGTATCTTGTTACTGTATCAGCGTTCTGTGGTACAGTAGGATCTGTCACATTAGGATCTGTTGTATTAGGGCTGGTATTAGTATTCTTCTTCAACACTCGTCCTACTTTCTATACTTATAATTAGAAATAACAATTCCTGTAGACTCTGTAGATGCGTGTACCACCTTACCGTTACCTATGTACAATGCCACATGTGAACAACTTCTCTTGCTACTTCCATAGAAGATAAGATCTCCCGGCTGAATATTCTTCATCTTAACACTCTTTGTATCAACCATCTGCTGATATGCATTGTGGAAAAGATTATATCCAAACTTCTTATAAACTGAATGAGTAAATCCGGAACAATCCGCTCCCTTTGTAAGACTGATTCCACCGTAGCGATACGGATTACCAACAAACTGTAATGCGTAACTTACAACTTCCTTCTGCTCTTCTGTCATTCCTGTATAGTCTATAACAGTAACCTTACATGTATATTTCTTTCCATCAGCTTTGGCTGTAATATTAGCAGATCCCACAGATATAGGTGTAAGTGTTCCTGCCGCATCAACTGTTACAACCTTCTTATTAGAACTTGTCCATTTGATAGAAGTATCAACCACTACTTCGTTAGGATCATCTGCTGTAGCAAATCCTTCATCAATCACCGAATTACGATTAATTATCTCCAACCGATCTTCAGTGTTCATCTCCAATACTAATCTTGTTTTATTAAGTTTCGGCTTAACTGTAGCCGCATCAGCCTTCAAAGTAAA
>CAMHMG010000312.1 GCA_946186175.1 uncultured Clostridia bacterium
TATTCAATCTTTTTTTAAGAATTAGTGTATGATGTACATATAGCAAACAACAAACACGAATTCTTAAAGGAGGATACGATTATGATAGGAAAGAAAAAATTAGGATTAATAATTATGTGTATGATGTTAATGATTATGCCCGGATTAAAAACTCGTGCGGCAGATCATAAAGAGGTTACGGGAACGCTTAAATATGATTATGCATTTGAGGTATTGAATCTGGTAAATGCAGAGAGACAAAAAGGCGGTGTTTCGGCACTATCCATGGATAAAAGTATGCTTGATTCAGCAATGGCAAGAGCTGCCGAGACAACGGTATCATTTAGTCATACCAGACCAAATGGTTCGATGTGTTTTTCAATCAACAGTAAAGTTTACGGTGAGAATATTGCCTACGGTCAATCTTCACCTAAAGATGTTATGAGAAGCTGGATGAACTCTCAAGGACATAAAGCTAATATTATGAACAGTTCATATAAGTCAATTGGTATCGGTTGCTTTAAGAGTGGAAATACTTTGTATTGGGTTCAGGTTTTTGGATTTGACGATGCTGAATCTGTTAGCTGTCCTAAGAATACGTCGGCAAAATATAAAGTATCTTTGAATTCTAACGAGGAAACAAAACTTGTTGGTACTGAAAAAGAAGATGTTAGTACCGAAAAAGAAAAAACCACTACAGAAAAAGCTAATGAAGTTTCAGAAAAGGAAGATGCTGCAGCCGATGATGTATTCAATGATTTTTCAAATACAAAGCAGGATAAAGTTAAAGGTTTGAAGACGAATTCTAAAAAGAAAAAAATAAAAATGAGTTGGAAGGATAATTCCGAAGCAGACGGATATCAGATACAGATTTCCGCTAATAAGAAATATAAGAATGCTGAAAACTATGTTACGGGAAGTAAGACAAAATTAAATATTCGTTATATGAATGGCAAGAAATTAAAGTCTAATAAAAAGTATTATGTTAGAATCAGAAGTTTTAGTTATAATGATGAAGTTTTAGTATTCTCAGAATGGAAAGCAACTTCAGTAAGAGTGAAATAATAGTGTGCTAAGAAACAATGATCGGATAAAAAATGAGCGTGTGTCAATGGCGGCACACGCTCATGAATTTTATTCTTCTCTTTTATCTCCCCAGAAGAACAGCGTAACTGTTCCGGGACCGGTATGGCTTCCTATAACGGTTCCTATATCAAATATCTCGACTTTTCCATCAAGATTAGGAAATCTGCTTTCGATAAGTTCAGCGACCGCTCTGGCATCTTCGTAACATGCGGAGTTGCTCATGAAACATTTACCGTTATATTCTAAACCGTCTCTTGCAAGCTGCTCCATCTTATCGACCATAGCCTTGATGACCTTGCGTTTTGAACGTATCTTCTCTTTGACTACAAGCTTACCTTCATGGTCGACAGTCATCAGAGGGCAGATATTCAACATATTACCGACTGTACCGGCAGTCTTGGATATACGTCCGCCTCTTATAAAATATGTTAATGTTGTTGAAAAGAACCAGTGATTGACATACAAAAGGTTATCCATAGTCCAGTCTTTAAGTTCATCTATGCTAAGTCCCTCATCTCTCTTATCTGCAATGGCATCCATAAGAAAACCGAATCCGGAAGATGCGGCTAAAGAATCTATAATGTATATTTTTCTGTCAGGAAATTCTTCGCTTAACATATCACCTGCGATGCAGGCGGAATTATATGCTCCGGATATACCGGATGACAGTGTTACATGAAAAATATCATTGCCGGCTTCAAGAAAAGGTCTGAAATAGTCAGAGTACTCTTCTGCGTTGGGCTGAGAAGTCTTAGTCATTGAGCCGTCAGCCATCTTCTTGTAGAAATCATTGATATCTATTGACAGACCAAGGTCATCGGGATAGGTTTCAGTATCTAACATAAAATGAAAACACAGATAATGGATGTCACGTTTTTCAAAATATTCTTTGGATAAATCTGCGGTAGAACAGCAGGAGATAATATAATTGGCCATAGAAGATGTTTCCTTTCTTGATTCTTGAACTTTCATAGTAAACGACTATGCTAAGCTCACCTATCGCCTAAAGGCTTAAGTTTGCTAAGCGTCGCTGTATACAGAAAGTTACCCAATCAGCCTTCGCCTTCAGGCTCGACTTCATGGACTTTCATAGTAGAATAATACCATAGTTTATTGAGCATTGTAAAGAAAAAAGAGTTTGGTTATTACAAGATATAGTAATAAATACTATGTCGAATTATAGTAATTTTTACCATATTTTTTGATTTGGCGTTAAAAATGAAAAAAAAGGGTTGCATTTTTAATACTTGTCTATAAAATAATATGTGGTTACTCTATTAAACTGGAAAGTTAGGAGAATATTATGGACAAATTGAAGCTACAACAAACGGCAAATGAGATCAGAAAACATATTGTGTCTTCTCTTCATGCAGCAAAGTCCGGACATCCGGGTGGATCATTATCAGCGGCAGATATCGTAACATATCTGTATTTTCAGGAAATGAATGTAGACCCTGCTGATCCTGACAAGGCGGACAGAGACAGGTTCGTTCTCTCTAAAGGACATGTTGCTCCTGCACTATATGGTGCACTTGCGCTTAAAGGCTTTTTCCCTGTGGAAGAATTGCTTAAATTAAGAAAAACGGGAGAAATGCTTCAAGGACATCCGGATATGAAGAAGACCCCGGGAGTTGATATGTCATCAGGTTCACTGGGACAGGGAGTGTCTGTAGCAGTTGGTATGGCTCTTTCCGCTAAGATGTCTGATGAAGATTATAGAGTATATACGCTTCTTGGAGACGGAGAGATTCAGGAAGGTCAGGTATGGGAGGCAGCGATGTTTGCCGGTCATAGAAAATTGGATAATTTAGTAATGATAATAGATAATAATGGACTTCAGATAGATGGAGATGTAGGAGATGTATGTTCTCCTTATCCGATAGCTGATAAGTTCAAAGCATTTAATTTTCATGTTATCACGATTGACGGACATGATTTTGATGCGATTGATGCCGCATTTAATGAGGCGAGAGAAACTAAGGGAATGCCGACAGTAATTATAGCTAAGACTATTAAAGGAAAAGGCGTTTCTTTCATGGAGAATCAGGCATCATGGCATGGTTCTGCACCGAATGATGAACAGTATGAGACAGCAATGGCAGATTTGGAGAAAGTAGGTGAAGCATTATGTCAGAAGTAAAGAAAATAGCAACAAGAGAAAGCTTTGGTAATGCTTTGGTTGAGCTTGGAAAGGAATATG
>CAMHMG010000313.1 GCA_946186175.1 uncultured Clostridia bacterium
TACATTCTTTCCTTTAATTGAAGCCATCTTTTCATTCTCCTTATCTTTCATCTATTACTTTTCTTATAGTATCAACAACATATTCCTGATCATCATCTGTCATCTGCATATAAAGTGGAAGTGTGATTGATAAATGATCACATGCATATGCATTAGAATAGTCCTCTGGCTTGTATCCAAATCTGTTTCTATAATAACCTAACATGTGGACAGCATGTGTTCCCTGTCTTGTTGCTATTCCTATATCTTCGAGCTTTTGCAACAGTTCATTACGATACTTACCACCGGCTGCAATATCTTCAATACCTAGTTTTTCTATGTTCAACATACATACATAAGACTGATAGGTATGAAAATAGCCTTCTGGTTCAAGAGGAGTAATAAACTCCGGAAGCTTTTCTGCAATAAGTTTATTATAGATCGCAGCTCTTTTACGCTTGGTCTCAATAATATCGTCTAACTTTTTAACCTGGGCCATACCTACACCTGCCTGGATATCGGTCATTCTGTAATTGTAGCCCGCTTCATTGTGCTCAGGAAGAAGAAAACCATGTCCTTTATCTCTTGCATCAGCCGATACTGTACTTCCATGAGTTCTAAGTTCTTTCATTCTTTTGGCAAGTTTTTCATCATCAGTAAGTACCATACCACCCTCACCGGTTGTAATAGATTTTCTCGGGTGGAAGCTTACGCATGCAGGATTTCCAAAGGCACCTTCATGTACACCGTCAACCATAGCACCCAATGCACAAGCTGCGTCTTCAATAACCTTTAATCCGTTTTCTTTTGCTATCTTATTAATCTCATTTATATCACAACATAAACCAAATTCATGTACCGGAACAATTCCCCAAAGAACATTACCGGTTTTTTTGTTAATAAGTTTTCCGTCTTTTTTGTCATAATCATTTTCAATTATTCTTTTCACATGATCCACATCAATATTAAATGTTTCCTGATGTATATCTGCCATTACAGGTGTTGCCCCTGCCATAACGATCGCGTTCTCAGTTGCAACAAATGTAAATGCCGGAGCTATTGCGTCCATTCCTGCGCCAAGTCCACTGGCAACCATTGCAAGATGAAGCGCTGTTGTACACGAAGTTGTTGCAACTCCGTTTGCGACACCTTCATGAGACGCTATCGCCTCTTCAAACTTAGCAACTGTAGGACCCTGTGCAACCCAGCCTGAATCTAATACCTTCTTAACTTCTTCTGCTTCTTCATCTGTAAAATATGGCGTTGTAACGGGTATTTTTCTCATCGTATTGTTCTCCTATTATTAAAATATTATATTGAAAAATGTAACAACATATCAGTTACTTTTATTGATTCTTATACATGGGCTTCATATCTTTTTCTGCCCACTCTAAAACCTTCATAACTCTGATTGAAGGCTCAGGACCGGAAAGTGACTGTGTTCCGGTCTGAACACAATTCTCAAAAAACTCCAAACTGTTTTGCAGCGAATCCTCAAATTGTAATTCAGGAATATAAACTCCACTCTTTCTGTTAGTATACTGATAATCTTCATATCTGTCAGCAGGAACATATTCAATACCGCAATCATACACCTTAACTCTTGGTTCTGCCATATCATCAAAAATAACTGTCTTCTTAGTTCCGGCTACTACAGTCTGTCTGATTTTTAACGGTGACATCCATGAGGAATGTAAATGTGCTATAAATCCATCGTACTTCATAGTTAGATAGGTATTGGTCTCATGCTCGCCAAAAGGAATATGCCCAATTGCCGATAGCTCTATAGGCTCCTTCCCGCCCGAAAGCCAATCAATAACAGCCACATCATGTACTGCAAGATCCATGAGTGCATCAACATCCTTCCTTATAGGACCAAGATTAAGCTTCTGTGTGTCATAATTAATTAAATCTCCCAAATCACCTGAATCATACAAATCCTTAATATATCTGTAATACGGATTATATAACATAATATGATCACAATGAAGTATTACACCATATTTTTCAGACTGTTCCTTTAACTTATATGATCGTTCCACAGTTGTAGCAAGCGGTTTTTCCATAAAAACGTGCTTACCCGCAGCCATAGCCTTCATACCAATATCAAACGTATTAACTGTTTGTGTAGCAATAATGAATCCGGTGACCTCCGGATCATCAAGATAATTTTCATAATTATCACTAATCTCCACATAATCCGGCAACTCTCTTCTTGCTTTTTCTGCTCTGTCTGGGAGAATCTCACAAAGCGCCTTAAACTCAAACTTAGATGATGCTACCAGTTTCTTTGAAATATTCGCACCCCAGTAACCATAACCTACTTGTACAACTTTCATGATTCGCCTCCATTATTAATAACTTTATTCAAACCAATCTGTATAACTTATTGCAGTGAAAATATACGGTTTAGATTTTAACAGGAAATACTCTTTTAAGCAATAGGTAATTATTCTACCTTCCAAAGCACTTTATCAGTAACAATAAATGATGCTCCCCTTGCAACTGGCAGAGCTTAATATTATCAGCTTTATATTTTTTATGAAGCTATTTTATGATACAAGAATATTAAATTATTTATATTTATTATGCATTCTATAATATTCCAAGTATTTATAATCCATTATTGATTGATCATTTATTAAGGATTCACTAGAATAATAATCTCCATTAGCATCCAAAATTCCAGCTTTAGTAATTACCGGATATTTTTTATACAAATTGTATGTAAAACTTTCATATCCAGCCAAATTATAACCAGCATTTAGTAAAACCAAATTACTTAAATAATGTATGCTTATTCCATTAATATACTGTTCTTCTATATCATAATTTGCCCAGATAAAAAATGGTGTAACAAATCTAATCATATTCTCTTCATTAGTCAATTGATCCATTGATTTTTCATACAATAATTCATAATAATCATCTCCAATCGACGCTTGATGATCACCAAAAAAACAGATTAAAGTATTTTCATCTTTACCTTTATAATAATTAATTAATTCAACAACCGCTTCATCTGATAATTTTAATAAAGATAGATATGTTCTTGCCGCGGGATATTCGTATAATTCTTTTTCTTCTATAAGGATATCGCTATTTTGTGGTTCAAGATATCCACCATGATTCTGTATTGTCTGGTAAAATTACTAAGCTCAAATTGAGCTTTTCTGTCTTTTAATGTTTCCACCAAATTGGTCCACTCAGCAACAGATAACAACATACTTGATGAATGTAGATTCTGTTGTCCTGATTGGATTTCT
>CAMHMG010000314.1 GCA_946186175.1 uncultured Clostridia bacterium
TTGAACTATGCAATATGCACAGAGGCAAAACATAGAAACTTAAGTTTCGCAATTATCTAATATCATCTCATGAATTCAACCTATAACCACGTCCAAACACCGTATGAATCTGTCCACCCTGTTCTCCAAGCGCCTTGCGAAGTTTCTTAATATGGTTATCAACAACCCGTTCATTGCCATCAAAGTCATACCCCCATATTCTTGTCAGAAGCAGATCTCTTGACACCAGCTCGCCTTCGTGCTCCATCAACACTTTAAGCAGCTGGTACTCCTTCGCCGGAAGAATGACCTCCTTATGCTCTTCACCCACAAACACCTGAAATGTAAGTGGATTAAGATAAATCTGACCGCAGTTAATTTCTTTAGCAAGTACCATTCCCTTGGAACGTTTAAGAAGAGCATTGACTTTTGCATATAACTCCGCGACCGAAAAGGGTTTCACCACATAATCATCTGCACCAAGCTCATAACCCTTTAGCACATCTTCCTGCCTTCCCCTTGCGGTAACAAATATAATGGGACAAATGCTGTTACTTCGTATATACCGGCATATCTCAAATCCTGACACCTTAGGAAGCATTACATCGAGAAGCACAAGATCATATTCCGTCTCATATAACATTTCCATCGCCTCGTCACCGTCACCTGTAATATCCAATTCCAGTTCTCCATTACTCTTCCCGGTAAAGAAGTCTTCCACCACTTCGCAGATCTGTATGTCATCCTCTACCATCAATATGTGAAACGCCATAGCGCCCTCCTTTGATTTTAATTGTTTCAATGATAATTAATATAGCATGCTATTTACAATAAATATAGTATCATGAAAATATATCCTTTTTTTATCCTTAAAAAGAATAGCGGAAACAAATTTAATCCTCAATGTATTTCCTTTACCAATTAGTGTCTTTGGGAAAAATATTATTAAACATATTATAGTATATAAAAAACAATACAGAAATTGTGCAATAAAAGAAATTATAGAAATAACATAAGGACATTCTTATGCGTGTATTCACATCATAAAGAATGTCCTTATGTTCTACTTTTGATTTTATCTATCGTCCATTTCTCCTCATTTACGATATCATCGTTAAGAAACAGTTTATTTCGGTAATTTACCCACTATACAGCTCTTCTTGCAGAAGCATATTCCATAGGACTTCACTCCAAGGTATCCGTCATCTAGCACTCCCTCTTCATACTTCTTCGTCCTGATCTGGTCGTATGCCTCATCAAGTCCTGCCTGCATCTCGTTGAATTTCTTCCTCACCTTTACCTCAAAGATGATTGCCGAATCCTTAGGGCGGTTGGGATAGAGTATAATATCAGGCCGCACATCCCCCTCTTCTCTGTTTGACTGGGGCATATAATTCGGAACACCATAGAGCAGCGACAGAAAATATCCGTGATAAAATGATTCCTCGCTGTCAAATGTGCTTATACTCTTTGCAAGCAGATCGCTCACATAATTCTCGATCGTGTCCGTATCTCCGTCAAGCACCGCCTTATGGAGCACACTTCTGTCTGTATCCTTAACCTGATTATTAAACCATCCACTGATCTGATGCTTATATATACTCCGAATCTCACGATTGGGAATTCTCATGGTCAGATATATATCATCCTCAACCTTTCTCTCCGACACCTTCTTCATATATCCCGTAAAGAACAGGAAGTTCCACAAATTATCCTCCGATTCATGTATATCATCATAAGTGATATCCTCATGTATCCGCTTTTCTATCGTTCCACCATTTATAAGAATATCAAGCTCCTTTTTCATCTCGTCATCCGCATTCCAGACCATATCCTTAATGATAAGATTAGAAGACGTATTTGCCCAATATTGTTCAGGGAATTTCTTACCATTATTAACTATTGAATCTACATAGTTTATAACGCTCCATGGATTGTATATCTCCTTCTGTCCAAACAGATAACCGTTATACCAGTCCTTCGCCTCCGGAATCCTGTCTGATATTCCATAATCCTTAAGCATTATTTCCGTCTCTTCCTCTGTAAAACCGAAGCCTTCAGAAAATTTCTCATCCCTTATGGAATTAATTGTCAGGTGATTAAGCCCGGTAAATATACTTTCCTTACTTATTCTCAGACATCCCGTTACAACAGCGAATTCCAGTGCATCATTCGTCTTAAGGCATGACTCAAACAGCGAGCGTATGAAGCCCACCATCTCCTTATAAAATCCCTCATAATATGCATTCTCCAATGGCACATCATATTCGTCGAGCAAAATGATGACATTTTCATTATGATACTTCTTAAGACCTACTGAAAGTGTCTTAAGTGCCGTTGTATACCGTCCTATCTCTACACTTATCTTTTCCTTATTATCCAGTTCTTTATCCTCAGCGGCTAAAGATAATTTGTGCAGTACATCCCTCTCATCCTGAGACAATATATCAGTCTCCCACAGGTATGAGTGTCTTCTGTATTCTTCAATAATTTCATCTCTGAGTTTCTTAAATGCATTAAAATAATCAGGCTGCTTAGCTGACTTAAGAGACAGTTTGATCACAGGATATCTGCCCATCATCGACAGAATCTTATCGTCGGCTTTCATTATATTCATTCCATCAAAATACCTGCTATTATCTACAAGCTTGCCGTTATAGTCGTACTCTTTTTCAAAAAAAGTAGCAAACATAGAGAGCGCCAGTGTCTTGCCAAAACGTCTCGGACGTGTAAAAAGTGTCACCATCCCGCCACGTTCTATAATGTCGCTGATAAGCATTGTCTTATCTATATAATAACATCCGTCATCTATGATTCTCTTGTAATTTTCATATCCGATTCCTATCTTTTTCATTGTAGCACCTCCAAGAACACATTTCCAAACATATTTTTCCCGGAATACCTTTCCAAACACACCCTCCCAGTCACATTTTAATTTCTCTTTGTAAGTATTGTAACCGAATGACTATCATTTTACAACGAAAAATTATAGCTTAAAACTATTGTATACTTAATCCGAGTTAAACCTTAATAAAGGGTACAGCTTATAATATCTGCACCCTTTTCTCCAATCTCTTCTTTATTAATTTGTTAATAAATAATCTTGCTATTTCACAACAAATACGATCTTATCACTCGTCCATACATTATCGTTGTATTCAAGAACAATACTTTGTGCATCACTCGGCACTTCAAAATATAAAGCTCCTTTAGCCTTTTTCCCTGATGATAGGGATGCACTTAGATCATCATCACCAAC
>CAMHMG010000315.1 GCA_946186175.1 uncultured Clostridia bacterium
TATGATTACTGCTTTGTCGATATATGGAAGGGCAACACGGACACCGTACCGTATCTGGAAATGAAGAAGCTCTGCAGCCGGTTCAAGAAAACCACACTCTCCTATTGGATTGAAGATGCACTCATAGCCACCATCATAGGTTTTGTTTACATGATCATCCTGGAAGAGTTTTACAAGAATCAGAACATAGACGCTCCGTAGATCTCAGAACTGCCGGAGGATGAGTCCTATAAATTGGAATATCTCAAAGAACTGCTCCGTGATGCAGAAATTACCAGACCAGAACACGTTGATTACTACATGGACTATCACAACATCATAAATCTCATGAGTTGAATCAAAGGCTACCTGTATGGGTAGCTTTTTTCATAAAAAATAATGTTATTTTGATATGTGATATGAATGAATCAACCGCCACCACTCTCTGTAGTAGTTGTTATCATTATGATATCCATATTCTATTAAGTATTATATCTAATATGTTATCCCCCCTCTGAAACGCAATGTTTACAAGGCTTGCCACGATTTATGTGTGAGTAAAAGTTCGCCTGTTATGAGAAAAAGTTCGGTTACTATGAGTAAAGGTTCGGTGTAATGTGAGTAAAAGTTCGCTGAATTGTGAGAAAAAGTTCGATTTTCAATATCTTGTAGCCCACAAACCCTTATAAAACAAGGCATAGAACGAATTGTGAGTGATTTTTCGGTGAAAAAATGTATATACATATTGAATTGTGAGCATAATTTCGGTAAAATAAGTCTGTAAGTTTTAATTGTGAGTAATGTTTCGGTAAAAAACGAGGTAAATCATAATATATGACAGATAAATTTGATTTGAAAGAAGCGAGAAACCGCCTTGTCGCAAAGGATAATCGGCTTATTCAGAATAGCCGGTATGCTTTGGACACCAATGAAAACAAGGCTGTTTTGTACCTTATTTCAAAAATACAGCCAGAGGACGAGCCGGGAAAGCTGTACAGTTTTAACTGCAAAGAGTTTCAGGCTCTTATCAGATGGAGCAAGGACGCCCCATACAAAAAAATTAAAGCCATGCTTACTGATTTGTCTGATATGAGATGGTGGATTGACCTTGAAAATGGCGAGGAATCCCTTGTCAGATGGTTCCATATCATCCGAATGAATCCGGGCACGGGCGAGATTAAGATAAAATTCCATGAAGATATGTTTCCGTTTCTGGTTCAGCTTCAGCAACGTTTGGGAAACGGACAGTATTTCACATCTTACAAGCTTCAGAACGTAACCCTTATGAAGCACAGATATTCCCCAAGACTGTATGAGATTCTTAAAAGCTATCAGTTCAATAATCAACGATGGACGTTTGAGAACGGCACCGGATCACAGTATGATCTTCAGAGAATGATGGGTGATGCTATTTTGGAGGAAGGACCCGAAAAAGGAAAACCTATAATTCCGGATAGTTGGTCTAATTGGGCTGTATTCAAGCGTGATGTACTTGAACCTGCTGTAAAGGAAATCAATAAGTATACGGATATTAAGGTTGCCTATGACGGTAAGAAAGAAGATATCCATCATAAAAAGACCAGGGCAATACGTACTATTGAGTTTTATATGGTCGGCAAGACCGGACCTGAGCAGCGAAATACGGATGAGGTCATAGATGCAGAGTATCGTGAGATTGAAGATCGAGACAGATATCATCAGTATACGCTTGATGAATTATCGGTTGCAGACGCATTTTTCAAGGCTCATGATGAAAGCCTTGAAGAAGAACGTATAGAAAATGAAATGATTGAAGCCGAGAGAAAACAAAAACAGGCTGATAAATCAAAATATCCGGTTCTTTTTGCAGAGCTTAATAGTGATCGTTCCGCTAAGCTTAGCGAAAAGAAGGTTGCACAGCTTTACAGTACAGCCATTCAGGGAAGAGTTGCCGGAGTTGTTGATGTGAGCTGTTGGGAACTCTTTGCTACGGATCTCGTCCTTCATTACTACGATAAGATTGAAGCTACTCCGGAAGAGACCAAAAGCACTCTGTATCAGAGACTTTTAAATTGCCTTGAAAAAGACTATGATGGCAAGGTTTTTGAACTACAAGAAAGATACCGTAAACACTAAGTATATACACGTGCAATACACATGTAATACACTTATATATACAAATAGGAGAAATCAGAAAATGGGCGATTTAAAGAAGAAAAAAGTAGATTATGTAGCCAAAACAGATGACGGAGAAGAGATTCTGATTGAGAGTGGAGAAATGTCTACAGATGAACAGACGATTGAGCTTCTCCGATCATACATGAAAAAATTCTATGAGATGCAAGTTGAAAAACAAAAGAAAGAGAAAGGAGAAGATAAGTAAATGGCAAAGTATCGAACGTATAAAAACGGTATAACCGGACACAGATACAAAGGCTATTACATTATAAAAGGTGAGACCAAAGGCAAGTTCGCTATCTGGAATGAAGATAAGACTGTTTTTAAGGATAATATCTATGACTATGAAGATTGTGAATGGATCATAGACAAGGAGACGGTAGATCATTCCGATATGGTAATGATAAAAATGCTTTATGAGAAAGAAATACATGAGTTAAGTGCTTTATTTGTTGAACTGATGCAAAAGAGAGACCGAGAAGGATCGCTTGATTCAAAAAGTCAGAATCTATACAACTGGGTTGAAAAGGTCAGAAAAAGAAAGGCAGAAGATAGAGAGTTTTGATATAATACCATTTGTATATACATAAGTATATACAAAGATAATACATATGTATATACAAGAAAGGTGCGTGAAAACATGAAGGTTATAGCAATAGCAAATCAGAAAGGCGGAGTTGCAAAAACAACCACAACTTATAATCTTGCAGCTGCAAAGGCGATTGAAGGTAAGAAAGTTCTTATGATCGACCTGGATGCACAGGGTTCTCTTACCATTGCCACGGGCATTGAACCAGGTGAAGAAAGGTTAGAAGGGTTCAGCACGGTAGACTTATTTAATCCTAAAAAGGATCCGGCTGATACCGCTTTTGAGGTAAAGTCCATTCCCCTAAAGGAAAAGCTGTTTATTGTACCTTCAGATCCAAACCTCGCCAATACAGAAAACTATGTCAATTCACTTGATGAAAAGATTTACTTTATAAAAGATGCTTGCGAAGTGTTTGCTCAGTATGATTTTGATTATGTGTTCCTTGATTGCCCGCCTAACCTCGGTATTATCGTCACAAATGCCCTTGTAGCAGCTG
>CAMHMG010000316.1 GCA_946186175.1 uncultured Clostridia bacterium
ACCTCGTTAATTATTCTTTACATCACCATTTTCACAATATGTATATAGATCTAAAGAGAAGATTGCCATGTTTTATAACCGTTTATCTTAGCCTATTTCTCCTAATGCAAATCTTTTAATCCAAGATAATCAATTAATAATGGCAGATTGCCAGATTAACTACAAAACTTCATCCTTTTCCACTTAAGAACAGGGATAAAGTCTTTTTTAATTATAATAGCATGATACTTTTTAATCCTGGAATAAATAAGTTCTGCTTTATATAATATACTCTTATAATCTTTTTTCATCATCACCTGTACTTTACTCATATTTTTCTATATTCCACGCCAAATACAATGGCAAACTTATCGTCAACGTATCTACGCACCTATTATCAGCAATATTCTTAAGCGAAAGTTTGAATCCTTTTTTAGGTGAGTATTTACCACAAAATTGTTTATAACTTTTTGCCTGAGTGTTATCTGCAGATTTCACCTCCACCGGAATATAACCTGCCTTATCATCATAAATGAAATCGATCTCCGCCGTATTACCGGACCTCCAGAAAAACGGTGTCTTTCCCAGTGCAAGCAATTCATTATTAACATAGTTCTCAGCAAATGCGCCCTTATACTTAATATAATTCTCATTTTCATCTAAAACTGTTGAATAAGAAACGCCTGACCTGACTCTAAGTAATCCTATGTCGGACATATACACCTTAAAATAAGTGACATCTGCAAAGGCCGATAATGGTGTCTCCGGTTTCTCAACCAACTCCAACTGATAAATAAGCCCAGCATCCTTCAACCATTGCATCGCATTTTCGAGATCCGCAGCCCGCTTTCCTTTCTTAACATGAGAAAAGACGAACTTATTGTTCCCCTTTGCCAGCTGAACAGGCACGGAATCCCATATCCATCGTATCTTCGGCAATTCAACCATCGGAGAATGTTTTGAAAAATCGTCAGCATAGTCATCGAGTATCTCTCTTAACACATTTTCCGTTTCATCATAATCATGAGTATCAATCCATGTCTGAACCGCTTCAGGCATTCCACCGATAATATAATAATCCTTCAGCATTTTCTTCATCGGAGCACTATACACTTCCGGTATTTCTCTATCTACACTCCAATCCTCTAATACATTAATCAAATCCTCTTCACCGCACGCAACAGCAAATTCTTTAAAGCTCATCGGATATAAACGAATACGATTGATCTTGCCGACCGGAAAAGAAATATTATCCTGCTTTAACGCAACGCCCAACAGTGAACCCGCACAAATGACATGTAATTCTTTCATATTCTCACAAAAATATTTTAATGCTGTTATAGCACGAGGACATTCCTGTATTTCATCAAAAAACAAAAGCGTTTTACCGGCAGTTATTTTCTCTTTTGTTACAACCTGCAATTCTTTGATAATTCTTTCTACATCAAAATCATAATCAAAAATACCCGAATATTTAGAACTGCTTTCAAAATTGATTGTAACACAGTTTTCAAAACATTCATCACCGAATTGCTTTATAATATATGTCTTCCCGCATTGTCGTACACCTGTAACCAGTAGCGGTTTTCTTCTTCGATTATCTTTCCATTTCTTTAAGTGGTCAAAAATGTCTCTTTTCATAGAGCCGCCTCCAAACTCATGCCAATTCTGCAATAATTATAGCAAATGTCCTATGACTTTTGCAAGTTTGATTGCATTTTTCATAGGACTTTTTGAGTACACATATCAAAAAGAACTGCCATAACAGCATCATCCTTTTCATACATACAATTAAATGTATTCAATACCGTTTTCTTCTAAAAACTTTATTAAAGACTTTGATGCACCTATCTTTCCAGTTTTGTGACTTCTGTCAATTTGGTACATGTCACTTTGAACCTTGAATAACATCCGATATTTTACAATCATCAAATGTCTTAAATGAAAAGGCAATTATACCAACTGTCTAATTGATATAATCGCCCTATTAATTACTCTAATATCTTCCTTGCCATCTCCATAGCTTTGTCTTCCGTCAGAGACGAATCCTGTTTCATATAGGACGCAGCTAGTTTTCTTATATTATCAGACAACTTTTTCTGCAGACTATCATTACTTCTGTGCAAGTCATCAATCTCATCCTGCATCTCATCCACCATCAGCTTCATTGTATTCCTGTCAAGCTCATATAATTCCTCTGAAAACATACTCATCACTCTCCCTGTATCAACACAAAGCTTATATACATCCTCATACATAGGCTTAAACTCCGGATACGCCTCTATCAGGTCGATTATATCCTCAGGTCTATCTGACGAAAAGAATCTGAGCCACGCCTCAAGCTTGTTGCCTACAACTTTATTCTGCATCCTTACACCATAAATGTCAAGTGATATGAAATAGAAATTATATAAAAGATTAAGCTCAATACCAGTGTCAGATGTAGGAGTTACATGATGGAAATATATATCCCTGTCAAAGTTCTTGAACTCCTTGGGACTGTTTTCAAATATGACAATTAGATATACCGGCTTTATATCCCTGTAATCTGCTTCTTTGTTACTGCCTCTTACCCGCTTATACTGTCTCAACAAAAGATCGGCAATATAGCATGCTGCACGTTCCCCCGGAAATTTATAACCCAACTTCTGCATCTCCAGATTAAGAATCCTGCCATCTTCCAGCTCTACAACGATATCTGTTATGAGCAGCGTATTCTCCAAGGTAATACGCACTGAATCATTAGGCAGAGTCTTTAACACCTTTACCTTTTGTCCCAGCACATTAGATAGAAAATCGCCAAGCCTTTCCGGAGCATACTCGGGATTCACCGATTCCTTGAAAAACACATCATAGGTCATTCTCGGACCCTTTAATCCGGTACAAATGTCAAGAAATTCGTTCTGCTGTTCTATGGTCCATTTAATAAAAGTACTCTGATACTCCCAAGTATTACTAATCTCCTGTAGTAGCTCATTGCGATCACGCAGCATGGGGAAATAATCTTTCAATTGTTTTTGTTTATCCGTTATATTATCCTCCGTATTAATATTTCATCCGCGGTCATGATGCCAATATTATATATGGCATAATTATAAAATACAATGGATAAACAATATAAAATTATAGAAATACTATTGATAAAATATATCAGGTTTTATATATTTATACCATAATTTTCCGGCAATTCCTTGTAATATTCATACTCCATCGTAACTGCACTTCTCGGT
>CAMHMG010000317.1 GCA_946186175.1 uncultured Clostridia bacterium
GTCAGATGTGCCCGTGCAGAATCACAGTTTATCATTGTGACCCATTCTCCAATTCTGCTTGGAATGCCTGACGCAGAAATCCTTTCATTTGATGACGGAAAGATTCATACATGCAGTTATGAGGACACCGAAAGTTATCAGGTAACGGAGATGTTCATCAACAACAGGGAACAGATATTGCACAGCCTTCTAGATGTGAATGATTAAGCGGCAGGTGACTCACACCTGCCGCTTTCTTTGCATATAATAAACAGAGAAAATATGGAGGTGGGACAATGGCTAATCCCACGATAATAATAGATGCAGGGCATGGAGCGTGTTAATTACGCAAGTGGAGCTGAGGATAAAAATAACGGATTTTTACTCCCTAACCATATAAAAAATGAGTTAAGGAGCAAAAATATATAGTGTGATCAAGAAGAAAGGTGACTGCTGTTCCTATGTATTATGCACGAAAAAATGCGGATAACCGCAATAATATAGTGGACTGTATTGACATAAATAAGCACAGAAGTTATCTGGATTTATCGCACAGAACGTTTTATAAAATACAAAATGGTAAAAATAATTTATATAATGGCATATATAACTTGATTTTCTTATTTATAAAATATATAATAGGTTTTGAACAGAGTGTGTATTTATGATCATGCTATTATATATTATATGTCCGGAGGGAATTAAGTATGTTATGCCATTTTTCATTTCAGAATTTCAAATCATACAAGAGTGAAACGGAGTTTGATTTTCAAGCTGCGGCAATACCTGAGTTCTCTGAAAGCTTACTTGAAAATGATAAGACTGCCACAAAGATATTACCGGTTGGAGTAATATATGGTCCTAACGGCGGCGGTAAGACAAATCTTATACAAGCATTAGCATGCCTGATATCTATGGTTGTTAAGCCAGTTGCTGATCTTGAGAAAAATCGTGAGAATCTTATTCTTCAACATGGAATATCTTATAGCCCATTTCTTCTGGATAAGGAGTCGTGTAAGGAGCCGACGGAATTCCAGATATATTTCCGTACTAATGGCAATGAATACAGATATTATATATCAGTTTTCAACAATGAGATAGTATCGGAAAGTCTGTATTGGAGAGCAATAGGCGGTAAGAAGACGGGGACAGTATTTGAAAGAGAAGGAGGGACAATAACATTAGGTGCCAGCATAAAGGGTGGAATCAATACCCAGGTCAATCCTAAGATGCCATATCTTTCATTTCTTGCAATCAACTATGAAATATCGGTTATATCCGATGTTATGAGATGGTTTGAATCTTGTATAATACAAAGCTACGCTGTACCGGAGGTTGACCGCAGAGTTCTTGTGGTGGACGAAGAGGATACAAAGAAAAAGATAATCTGTGTATTAAATGATCTTGATATCGATATAAATGATTACAGATATGACCCAAATGAAAGACAACTCTATACAACAAGAACAGTTGAGGGCGAGCCGTATGATCTCCCGTTCTCGGCAGAGTCAGATGGTACAAAGAAACTGTTGGCAGCACTGCCTATCATTTTGCTTGCACTTAAGGAGGGCAGGCTTGTCATTATAGATGAGCTGGACGCAAAGCTTCATCCGAAGCTTCTCAAATATATTATCAAGCTTTTCAAGAATACAGATATCAATAAAAACGGAGCACAGCTAATATTTACTTCGCATGATCTTACGACAATGAAGAACAGTGTATTCCGCAGAGATGAGATATGGTTTGCAGCGCTTGATAAGAACCATGAGAGTGTAATCTATTCTCTGTATGATATCAGGGATGAGCACGATAAGCATGTTAATAATACCGCAGCTTATGATAAGCAATATATGGAAGGCAGATACGGGGCAGATCCATATCTTCAGAATATGTTAGGGGGCGAATGGAAATGAGCTTAAAACCTCTTAAGAAGTCCGATCTCGGAAAGGATTGGGTTAATGGTCGCAAAAGTAAAAAGGTTATGTTACAGCCGGAGTACCATTTGATAGTGACTGAAGGAACGGATACTGAACCGCAATATTTTGACGCAATTAGAAAGCAAATAAATGAAAAATATAGGGACAGAATTGTACTGGTGGTTGAGGGTATGGGTGACAATACACTTAATCTGTATGACAAAGCCAGAAAACTTGTATGGGACAGTTTGAACGAATATAAGCATGTCTGGGTTGTATATGATACAGATGATTTCCCTGCAGATCATATCAATCAGACGGAGATTCTATGCAATAACACAGTAAATGATGAGACTATATTCCATGCAATCTGGTCAAATCAATGTATTGAACTTTGGTTCTTGCTGCATTTCGGTTTTTACCAGACGGACATACACAGAAAGGAATATTGGCCAAAGTTGTCTGATTGGCTTAATAGTATTGGTGAAGGTGAATATAGAAAGAATCGTGACGATATGTATACGATATTAAAGCCATATATTGAAACAGCAATTAGTAACGCGAAGAAGCTTGATGAAATAAATGCAGGAAAGACACCTGCTGAATCCGCGCCTGGAACAAAGGTTTATGAGATGATAGAGATATTGATGCCATATCTTGATTAGATATAGTCAAGTGCTCCCTATGGATATTAAAGAAAAAGAGTAAATATTATTAACTTTATTTTCTTTGGCATAGCATAGAAATATTGTTATGGTACTATAAGAATGATAAAGAAAAAAAGTTGGAGATGATATTCTATGATAAAACCAATAATGAAAGACATACTATTCTTAGGACAGAAATGCCAGCC
This sequence comes from uncultured Clostridia bacterium, assembly GCA_946186175.1. GTDB lineage: Bacteria > Bacillota > Clostridia > Lachnospirales > Lachnospiraceae > CAG-590. Next base: position 2,749 of record CAMHMG010000317.1, read on the forward strand.
GGCAACAAAGGAAGACCTATATATCGAAAATGATCTTAGAGATACCCTGCAGGCACACAAAGACAGATGTGTTGGTATGGCAGCCAATATGATCGGCTATAAAAAACGGATCATCATCGTGTCGGCAGGCTTTGTTGATATGATACTCATCAATCCTGAAATCGTTGGAAGAAGCGGAGAGTATGAAACGGAAGAAGGCTGCCTTTCTCTCGATGGTGTTAGAAAAACAAAGAGATATAGGGACATAGAGGTCAAGTTCTTAAATGAAAGCTTTGAGGAGAAGAGACAGAAGTTCTCCGGATTCATCGCACAGAACATCCAACACCAGTGTGATCATTTGGAAGGTATAATTATTTGAAAGGATGGAGGATGAAATATTATGTTTGAAAAGATAGAATATACAGTTAAAAGAATAGATGG
>CAMHMG010000318.1 GCA_946186175.1 uncultured Clostridia bacterium
AAGTGCTTGCCCGAGTTTAGCTGGCATAAACTACTCAAGATTCCGAGAGTTCATATTATATTATTATGCTGTCTCTATATCATATGATATTCTCTTTATTACTTTCAAGCTTTGCCAGATGTCTTATATGATGTGGTATTGGAATCATTTAACCCTCCTGCTCAAGGGCAAGTACACCTCGCATCTCTAAAAGAGTGGTTCGCTGTCTCCAATCACACTTCGCCTTTGGCTTGCGATGCCCCTCTCTAATCTCAGCCTGCGCGTTGCTTGGCTTCGTTAAGTTCGGTGCATAACTACGACTAAGTTCAAACTTCGTCTTCGACTCGTTTTCACTAAGTTCTCTGTTTATCTTGGACAGCTATCACATGGCTTTCCCTAAGAATCTGCTTCGCACATTCTAAGTTCAAGCGCAGGTCCACCGGTTCCCTCAATATATTCCTTCGTTATTGTCACCCGTCCGATATTGTCATCCCTCGGAATCTGGTACATTATATCTAACATGAATTCCTCAATGATGGCACGGAGTGCTCTCGCTCCTGTCTTCTTCTCCATTGCACGCTTAGCTATGGCATGATAAGCACCGTCATTGAACCTAAGGTCAACTCCGTCAAGGCTAAGCAGCTTTTGATACTGTTTAAGTATCGCATTCTTGGGCTCCTTTAATATCTTAACCAGCATTTCCTCATCTAATGCTTCAAGTGCGTATAATACAGGAAGTCTTCCCAGGAATTCAGGAATCATACCAAACTCACGCAAGTCTTCTACGTTTACTTTAAGCAGCAGATTGTTGTCTTTATCATATTTATCCTTAAGATCAGCGCGAAAACCTATGGACGACTGCTTATTAAGTCTTGCCTTAATGATATCCTCTATATCAGGAAATGCACCGCCGCATATAAACAGTATATTTCTTGTGTTAATTGTTGTAAGAGGTACCATAGCATTCTTACTTCCCGATCCGACAGGTACCTCCACCTCAGCTCCCTCTAACAGCTTAAGAAGTCCCTGCTGAACAGCCTCTCCACTCACATCTCTTGAATTAGTATTACGCTTCTTGGCAATCTTATCAATCTCATCAATGAATACTATGCCCCTTTCTGCTTTTTCCACATCATTGTCTGCAGCAGCAAGCAGTTTGGAAAGAACGCTCTCCACATCATCACCTATGTATCCTGCCTCGGTAAGAGTTGTCGCATCCGTTATTGCAAGAGGAACATTTAATATTCTTGCAATTGTCTTAACAAGATATGTCTTACCTGAACCTGTCGGACCAACCATAAGCATATTGGACTTCTCTATCTCAATATCATCCATTGTATCAGTGAGAACTCTCTTATAATGGTTATATACAGCAACAGATATAACTTTCTTGGCATGTTCCTGTCCCACCACATATTCATCAAGCTTAGCCTTCATCTCATGCGGTGCCGGAATTGAAGAAAGTGTCATTTCAGGCTCTTCATCTTTTTTTTCTTTTTCCTTTTTCTTCTTGACCTTCTGACTCTTTGGAATATCATTGACCGGAGTGAATTGGTTCATGTTAAGATTTGGCATATTGGAAAGATCCATGAACTGCATTCCGCCACCAGAAAAACTATCAAAAGTCTTCTGCATACAGTCCTGACAAATATTGATATTGTTAGGCATGTAAATGAGCTTACCTACTGATGATTCCGGTCTCCTGCATAAATAGCAGTATTTTTCATAATTATCATCCTTGTTATTATCGTTATCCATAATTATCCTCCATCTATATTCGGATTTGTATATTAGTATATCACCAGACACCCTAAAATTCTATTGCCTATTTAAGGCAGAAATAATCCTCTCATCTTTTTCTAAAATCACTTATTATTATTGTATCTCCCTCCCTGATGATCGTATCTCCTGAAGGTATTATTGACTTTCCATTGCGTTTGATCATAACTATTAACATTTTTCTTGATATATCCAAATCCTTTATAGCCTGTCCCTTCCAGGTGTTATCATTCCCAATATTAACCTCAGTTAAATATAGCGTTCTTCCTCCTTTAAGGGCCTCCGAGCCCAAAACAATGATATCATCTGCCTGCAATTTGACATTGCCCTTAGGGATGATAATATCTTCTCCGCGTTCAATCAAAGCAATGATTGTACCGGAAGGCAGACCCAGATCTTTGACCATTTTCCCGACCCAGCGATCCTTTGCTTTTAACACAATCTCAATAAAATGAACTTCCTGTTCAGCCATTAAGTCACCAAGTTCAGTAAGCCTGGTATACTGTTCAACAAATCCGGCTGAAATAATACCTGTAGGAATAGCTACCATTCCAACACCTAAAAACGCAATCATTATTCCGAAAAACTTTCCAAGTGTTGTGACAGGATAGATGTCTCCATAACCCACTGTAAGCAATGTAGATGCTGCCCACCAAATACCTGAGAATGCATTTTGAAATACATCCGGCTGTGCAGTATATTCAACACTATACATACAGAGACTAGATGCCACCATCAAAACAACAATGATAAAAACTGATGACATCAACTGCTGTTTCTTGGAAGATAATACTTCTGTAATAACATTCAATGAATCATAATAAGCATTGATCCTGAACAAACGGAGAATTCTTACCACGCGAAACATTCTGAAAACTGCTGCTCCTGACGGAAAAAACACCGGAAGATAATAAGGCAGAAATGAGAGAATATCAACTATTCCGGTAAAGGATCTGATATATCTGACAACAGCTTTTCCGGTTGAAACATTAGGATACAATTCAGCCGCAGTTAAAATTCTCAATATAAAATCGATGGCAAAGAATGCCACCGTTATTTTCTCTATTAATGCAAATGCACTTCCATACTGTGCATTTAAACTTTCGTAAGTATTAAGAATAGCTGCCAGAAGGTTAATAATGAGTGCACCTGTACTGATAACATCATAAGCCTGATTGACAGGTTCATCAATCACCCCGACAGATACCATTGAAAACATTTTCTTTCTAATTCTTATCCATTTACTATTCTCAATCAATATCATTACCTCATAAAACAATTTAAAAATATAAGTATAAACATACATTACCACAGTATTTTTACCATGAAAGTAACACTCATCTACGCTCTTCGAGCTTGATTCGTTAACTTTCATAGT
>CAMHMG010000319.1 GCA_946186175.1 uncultured Clostridia bacterium
AAGCTCCTTAAGGAGCGCAACTGAACCTTAGTGCTGTTCTGTTTACTATGAAAGTAACTATTATACTAATAATTAACAAAAAGGAGTTTTGAATTATGGATAATATATTATTATGGATTGTTGTAATCTTAGGTGGCGGAACAAGCCTGATACTATGTCTTTATATGGTAATTTCTTTATTTGTCATGATCATTTATAAGATATACAGAAAAATCAGATATCATGCTTCCCTTTATGACTAAGATCATCTGATTATTCACATTATAAATATGACAGCTAAAAAAAGTATTATATGAAAGTGAGGTAATTACCATGAATATTATTGCTATTATATTATGTGTTATCGCTGTAGGTGCCGGCATAGCCGGATTCATTATGGAACATAGCGATGGCAGCAATAATGATAAGACCAATGAATGAAACAGTTGATAAAACATAAATTTATTAATAAAGTGAGAAAACAATGATAAATATAATAATACTAATTATAGGTTTTGTAATGCTTATTAAAGGAGCTGATCTCTTTGTTGACGGAAGCTCCGGACTTGCAAAAAATTTCAAGGTTCCGGGTGTTATTATCGGACTTACGATAGTGGCATTAGGCACCAGTGCACCTGAGCTTGCAGTGAGTACTTCTGCTGCATTTTCCGGTTCAAACGAAATCGCATTAAGTAATGTGGTAGGATCTAACATATTTAACCTGCTGAGCGTTTTGGGAATATGTGCTATCATTCATCCCATACCGGTGGACAGCGGGATCATAAAACGTGATTTTCCGATATCAATCATATCCACTATAATCGTTATGTTGGCTACAGGCGGTATTGCAATGCTCACAGGCAATTATGCTAAAGACAGCACAAGCAATTCAGCAATCCTGATGAGTGATAATGTAGGAACTGTCACACGGATCATAGGTGCTCTGCTTATCGCAACATTTATAATATATATAATCGTGCTGATATCAGACGCAAGAAAACATCCGGAAAATGAAGAAAACACTGAACTTAATCCTATATGGAAGTGTGCACTTTTCATAGTGATCGGACTTGTAATGATCGTTGCAGGCGGTCAGGCTGTAGTGTATAGTGCCAAAGAAATCGCAAGAGCTTTGGGAATGACAGAGACACTTATAGGGCTTACAATTGTGGCGGTTGGAACATCCCTGCCTGAGCTTGTTACATCCGTTGTCGCAGCGCGAAAGGGCGAGACCGGACTTGCAGTCGGCAATGCCGTTGGCTCTAATATCTTCAATCTTCTGCTCATATTAGGAGTGTCAGCGTTGATCCATCCGGTAGCAGTTAATCTGGCGTCGATATATGATATGTGCATATTGATCGTCATAAGCATTATAACTTATATTTTTTCTATTACAAAAAAGACCATCAACCGTATTGAGGGTGCGTTAATGGTACTTATATATGCGGCAGATGTGGTGTTTGCGATTGTAAGATAAATGTAGTAAGAACTTGATCATTCAAAAAAATTCAATTGCAAACTCAATTGCATAGTTGGCCCACAAAGATTAAGCAGGAGGTTTACATCTCCTGCTTATAACACAGACTGTATCTGGTAACCCCATTGTCCGCAGTCACAGTATTATATAGTTCACATCCAAAATGTCGGTACATCTTCGCATATTCTTCCATATCCGTATCAAACAACAAGGGCAAGCCTGATGAATCAGACATTTCCTTAGCATAATTAATGAGCTCTGTCGCCATTCCCTTTCCCTGACTGTCCTTATTAACGCAGACCATCAGTGCATCTATGTGCCGGATTTTTACATACTTCTCATTTGAATTGCTTATCTGTTTTACAAAGCTTAGAAGTGATTTTATCTTTGAAAACTTTATCTTAGTAAACATCCTGCAAAGCATTCTAAGCTGTGGCATTACATGTTTGTTCCCCGAATTCTCCAGGCCAATGAATCCTGTCATGTCTTCATTTGCATATAGTTCTCCCGATTGATACACATAGTCAACATATAAAGACATATATGTAAGAACGTCCTCCCGTCTTTCATCCGGTGTTCCCCAATTATGAAAGAGTTCGTTAGTCACAAACGCTTCTCCCACAATCTTTCTGATCATATCTAATTGTTCATCTGAAATGTTCTCAATCTTTTTGATCATCGTATTTCTCTCCAATATATCAAAGTTATCGAATCATATATTCTTCTCCACATACTCCTTGAATCTTGGAAGCCTCATCGATATCTGCCCTCTGACTGACCCATCAATTATACCCTTTTCAATCAGTCTTTTTCTTGGCTCACTCCACTCATTATGTTTTTTCTTAGTCTGCTCAAGAAGTTCATTTACAGTCATGTTGTCCTTTTGCACTATAAATGTCAGGAACCATTTTTCAGAAGCTCTAAGTTCACTCCATATCTTATCATACACCTTCTGGGATAATGCTTCATCAACCTGCGCAAGCACCATCTCAGAAATCTCCTTTTCTCCTGACTCCCACATATATTTTCCAAATGCCTGATATGCAAATGCATAACCCTTTGTCATATTGGCAAGTTCAGCCGCAATATCATCACTTAATGAAAGTGTTCTCTTATAATCTGCTTTGATGATAGCAATACTAAGGGGCTTCATTTCTATTCTGGTTGCTCTTAGAAAGAATGTTAAGCCATCTGTATTCTCCACATCCTCAATGTCCTCATATAGTCCTGCAACAATAAGAAAAATTGGTAAATCCTCTCGTATAAGTATCTGAAATTCCTGAATAAAATCTACAATCGCATCAGTCTTTCTCACCTCATCAATTGCAACAAGAATTCGTTTCCCTTGTTTTTTTACCTCTTTCAAGATCTGCTTAAGCGCCACATCAAGACTTGCCGCAGGACTTTTATCTGATATAGATACGCCGATTCCAAATGCAGAAAGATTCATGCTTGCATCAATAAACTTCCTTAAGAATGATACTTCCGTATACAGATTAGCTACCAGATCATTGGTAATATCTGAATTGGATTTGAGATCCACCACAATCCAATTTTTATCATCCCTAAGCTCCTTTTCAATAGCTGTAAGCGTAACCGTTTTCCCTGTTCCTCTGATACCCGTAAGCTTGAATGCCTGTTCATCAACAATCTCACTGCTTAATGTATCAA
>CAMHMG010000320.1 GCA_946186175.1 uncultured Clostridia bacterium
GTATCAGTATCCGGTATATTACGTCTGCCATGAATAACATCCACCGCCATCTCGGTCTCATCATACAGCTGATAATAAAAATCTTCCGAATATGCATCATAACAATTGTTGCCTGCATATTCATTGACCTGAATTCCCTGTATAAGATAGAGAGGATCACTCCTGTCCTTATTAAATTTGTAAAAAGCATTGTAAAAGGTATCGTTATATATCCTGTAGGTACGGATAGTATTAGCACCCATATCGGATATCTCGCCAAACCAACGTATCCACGTCTCTTCATCTATATAATATTCAGACGGACTATGACCCGGAATAAAGGTATCGACATTGACACCCTTGATAACAAAATCCTCAGCCTTGCCCGACTTATCATTATGCAGGATCCTTTTATCCTTCGTCATGAAGACCACTGTACTGTCATCCGGGCTACCCATTGAAATATAGACTCCATGATAGAATATCATTGAATAGACTACAAGGATCGCTGCGCTTACCAGTACTATACTAATAATAACCTTTTTCATGTCTATCATCCTTACTGAATCGTATCATTAACTATTCTGGAATTATGGCAGTACTGCTTAAGGATCTCTATATTATCATCAAGCCATTCTCCCCGATTGGTAATGTAGGTACGAAGTTGTTCTATTGATTCATTATAAGTTGTAAGATTACGTTCTAACGGTTGCAGGTAATTAAATGATTTCCTTGCCGTATCCTTATCGGTGTAGTCCCACACATCACCCCACACATCATAATTACGCTCAATCTCATCCCCAAGCCATGCTGTAGTTTCCGTGATATATTTTTGCAGATACTCATCACTTAATACATCTTCTCTTAAAACTCTGTATTCGGAAATGACTTCATCAACGAATCTCTCATCCTCCACCATTTTCTCAAACCATGGCGAGTATTGCATATGAAATCCTGTGTAGCCGCTGGGTCTATCCATGTAATTATCACACGCATTGTTAAAGTCCCAGACGCAGGGCTTTAGCTTTCCCCTTGTATCCTTGTAAAAATAAGTTGAATAGTCACCGGCATCCAGATTTCCAAAAAACTCATTGATTATAAAATACCTTGCAAATGCCTCGATATCTACATAGTTGGCATAATCATGTTCTCTTCTTACAACATCATAGGAATATAGATTTTTCTCAACTCTGCTTAGATCCTGAGTAACATAGCTTCGCTTTCTTCCCGTAAGAGTTCCTTCTCCGGGATAACAAAGCTGAAATGCGGATGTCGCATTCTTATAGGTATATTTCGATAATGTATTTAACAGATCGTCATTTCCCTTACGTCGGTCACGCTTTACAATGTAGCTTGTCACCAATGCATGCTTAGAAGACTTTGTAAGATTAAGACGACCTTTGTTGTGATTAATCTTTTCCATGAGAACATACAAGCCCTGAAACTCATCATCTATGTACAATTCAACAAATCTGACATTCGGGGCATACTCCATAATCTCTCCGGATATGTTCATACACATATAGTTACGTATAAGTGTACGGTCCAGATAAGGACCATTTAACGCCCATTCATTATCAGCAAACATTCCGTCAAATCCCACGTCCTGTTCTTTTCCATCCTCATCTGTAAGATGAACAGAATATGATTTCTTATCAAAATATCTAGACGAATTACCTCTGATATGATAATCGGCATATGTTTCAATCTTATCCTCATCATCAATATAAGTAAATGATCCTCTTATAGTTTTCTGATTTTCAGTTTCAAATACTGATAACCTGACATCTCCATTCTCTTTAATAATATAGGGCGGAAGACCAGGAATATCCTGCCCGTTCACATTAATATATATTTTAGGAATGGAGCCACTTTCCATATGCTGATGTATTCTTTTTGTGTTGTAATTGTCGTCTAAATATTGAAAAACAAAACATGTTATCATCAGGACAACAATTGTCACAATCCAGATAATCCTGTTCTTCACTATAACATCATCTCTTCCTAACCTGTGATATATCTATTCACCTATGCTTCATAAATACCCGAATAGTTACCCAGTAATCTCGTCACTCTGTGTAACAATATTGACATATTCTATATTTTTCAGATCATACAATCTGTCAGTAATACTTTTCGGTTTGCTCTCTGAAAGGTGATATACTTTTCTTGACATCTTATATATTATTTCAAACGAAACCTCTGTAGTATTCTTAACCTTCATCAGTGCTTTAGAATCAAAATACTCATTAACAATTCCTTCCGCAGCAAGCTCCTCGCTTCTCGAGCCTCGTATAATAAGCAAGATACGATTCTCATTTCTTATTCTTCCAAGAAGCATCAATACAATAAATACTACGGCACTGCCTATTCCCGCCACGAGATAATCACCCGCACCACAGCAGATACCAATGACAATCGACCAGAAAATATATGTGGTATCACGCGAGTCCTTGATAGCTGTCCTGTAACGAACGATAGAAAGTGCACCGACCATACCTAAAGAAAGTGTCAGGTTATTCGCAATAACCGTCATAACTGTCGCCGTAAGGATCGTAAGTGTCATAAGTGATACATTGAATTTCTTACTGTAGGCTGTACCAACGTGAGTGTACCAATATGATATGTAAATGACCACACTGATAATAGCAGCCGAAACTATTCGTATCAGGATATCCCTTGTCTCAAGAGTTCCCGAATCAAGTATATTTTGTAACAGAATCTGTTTCATAGTTTTATATTCCCCCTATAGATGATTTTGGGTCCACTGCCTGCCCATAAAATATTTGCTTACCGTCGTTTCCGAACCGTCACATTTATTGATGACATCCTTGATATAGCTTAATAAAAAACCGTTAAATTTGACCTCCATAACAGCAAGGTACGGATCCATAACATAGTTCTCATTAATCTTTGGATCAAAGATATTATAATTGGTTTCAGTAGCTTTGATATGATGATCGAATGTCACGCGGATGCTGTTCTCCTTCGCAACAAATGCTTTTCTCTGATATGTTATTACAGATTTGGGTCTGTATTGATACTGGCTCATCATATAAAAACATTCCTCTGCAAAGGATGAACCGCAATTCAAAAGAACGTCATAATCACCGGCT
>CAMHMG010000321.1 GCA_946186175.1 uncultured Clostridia bacterium
TTGCTTTGATTGAAATTGATTATCTCTCCGGTGTTTTTGAGACATACAAGACCGGTTTCGCCATGTGTACAGAACCAGAGATTATCATTTCTGTCTTTCTTGATACAACGTATTCGAACACCTTCAAGATATTCGGTTATTTCTTTTTCCATTCGGGTATATGTAGAGTTGGAGAGTAATACAAGTCCGGTATCAGTGGCAAGGTATAATTCATTGCCTTTGACACAGGTTGAATTGACAACCATGCTTTCCAGCCCCGCAAGCTTGCTGATATCCGTAAAACGGTCAGGAACAAGCTTTAACACACCCTGCCTTGTAGAGGTAAACCACATATTTCCTTCGTGGTCTGCCATGATACTGCCAACAGAGCTGTTCATTGGCAGATCCTTCATTGTGTGATACTTTTCTTTCTCATCTATATACCCTATTCCATTAGTTGCACTGACCCATAGAAGATCGTTTGCCTTATAAATAGAGCTTATATTTTTCTGGGGTTTAACATTGTATCGGTCAATTACTTTCATAGAATCAGAGACATCAATCTTGAGAATCTCTGACTCTACTGTTCCCATATATAAAATGTCTTTGTTATCGGGATCGGGATAGATTGAGTTGATTGTATCATCACCGAATTTGTCAGGACCATAGAAAGCGGTAATATCCTGCTGGCCTGTTTCGAAAACAGCACCATCAAAGGTAAGACCGTAGACATTACCGTCACTGGCTTTTACAAGACTGATTATATATGCAGTATTGATCTGCGGATTATCTACAGGATGTATCTCCATGTCATCATTACAAACAATATAAAGCCCCTGAGTTGTTGCAATAAGAATATTCCCTTCAACATCTTCGGATATAGCACGGACAGAGTATGATTTCATATTACTGTCTTTGCCATAGACCTTGAGATTGCCGTGATCATAATATGCAATACCGTTTTCATTGGTTCCAATCCAGACTCGGTCCTTTGAGTCTACATAGAGGCTGAATACACTGGATACTCCTGTGGTTGAATCGATTCTGTTGAAGGTGGTACCATCATAACGGATAAGACCGCTGTAGCCGCCAAACCAGATGAAGCCATCAGGACTCTGTACTATTGCATTAGCTTCGGAAGTGGGAAGTCCGTTAGTTGAATCATAAAGAATAGATGTATAATCGGAGTCTGTTCCGAGAATGTTTTGCCTGTTTTTGGCAACAGCCATATCGGTGGCACAAAATGTCGATAATATAATAAGTGCTGATAAAAACAGTACGAATAAAATTGCATGTATTGCTCTGTAATTGTTTGTATATAATTTTTCTATCATGGCACATACTCCTTTACTAAAGGTCGATTGGTTAGATTATATCATAATAAGAGAGGGAGAACAAATATGTGTTAAATGAACTTTATAAAAAATGAGAATAGCAGACATTCTTTATGTGTTTAATAGCATGTATAGAATGTCTTTATTCTTTTATAGAACCTTTCAGTGTGGGAAGTCCATAATTTTCCAGCATTCGTCTTGTTGCTTTTCTATCCATTCTTGCACATATGCATAGTATTAGAACGACATCACGTGAAGGGTTTTGTTTGACGGCATTTATGAGATCATACACATAGGATTTTGATAACAGCCCTTCGCAGTGCCTGACTATATCTGAACAGGGGATACCCCACTCGTTGATGTAGTCAAAATATAGTTTTGGATTGTTATTTGTAGAGCCGTATTTGTCAATATAATTATGTAGGTCATTCGGTTTTAATTGTGAAACAATATGTTCAAGATCTGTAGTACTTTCTTCATTCATGTGACACACTCTCCTTTTAAGACACACCTGTATGATATGTGATATATATAACTATATATATGGTCGCTATATGTATTGCAAAACGAAACGTGTTTATGTTATTTTATAATAATAGTAATGCGATGATTTGTAAAGATAGTTTGTTAGTTGACGTTGCTACTATCTGTTATAATAGCCATGAAGATATTTGGGATTTAAAGGAGAAAGAATATTATATGGATGAAGAATTACAGGTCAGATATCTGGATTCTTGTTATGAAGAATTGACAACAATTAATAATAGAAATCATGTGATCTTGGTTAAACACAAAGAAACAGGAGAGCTTAGGATAAAAAAGATTTTGACAAGATATGATATTAATCTGTATAAGCGGTTGATTGATAATCCAATTGCCGGTGTTCCTCAGATTTATGAATTTTTTCAGATAGACAAAGGATTAATTGTTATTGAGGAATATGTTAATGGGAAGACCTTGGATGAGCTTCTTAATCGTTTGAGGGGTCACTTCAAGAAAGGGACTTAGGGTGCCGGTGCAGAACATTTTATGGAACCTTATCATTCGTATGATGGAACATGGAAAAGATTTCTTCCTGTAGGATTTCGTACATGCAGGATATGGAAGATGGCTCCTGCATTTTTGGGATACATGTTCTTATTGTATTCATGTGTTCTTATGGAAATGGATGGATTGCCTGAAAATAAACCATGTATGCTTACAGTTCTAAGAATAATGTGTTTTATGATGCTTATATTTAATGTATTTTACATAGGGAATTATCTTGGTATAAGATATAAACTTCCGGGAACTAAAGTTAATATTGGAATACATATACTTCTAAATATTATTTATCTTATTCTCATCAATTTCTTTATAGTTATGTGTATGTCTATGTTCGTGTCAATGTTTTCACTATAAAAATTGTCCGCTGTAAAGCGGACGATTTTTTTTGAAGAATATATTATAATTATAGAATGATGGAATTATTTTTTTGGTTTGTGTTGTATATTGTTATTAGCCATGTTGTCAAGTGCGTATTCACAGGCTTGAATAACAAAGCCTGAAAATGTTACGTCATGGTTTTGTATGGCGTCTTCAATACGTGAGATTAGATGAACAGGAAAGCGGATGGTCTTGTTTTCTGTTTCTTTGCGGTCTGATCTGATCTGGAAGGACATTATAGTGTCACCTGCCTTTCAAGCATAATAAGAAGAGTGGGTTATAAGAATTGTGATGATTTAAGCTACTCTTCTTATGATATTGTATTGCGAAAATATTGAATAATATGCAAT
>CAMHMG010000322.1 GCA_946186175.1 uncultured Clostridia bacterium
ATATCCCGATCAAGTTGTTCTACCCTCTTCATTTCCAAGAGATGCCTTATCCACTCGGATGAGAGCAAATTGTCTGCCGAATCCTCTAATAACTTTTTCTCCAGATGGGAAAGCCTTTTTGCCAGCAGTTCTTCCTTTTCCTGATAGTCCTCCTGATACGCAAGAAAATCCTTCTTGGTAATCAAATCTTCCTTGTAGTCCTCGTACACGGACTTCTTGAGCTTTCTTACCTTTTCCAAATCCTTCTTAACAGTATCAATCTCTGATTCACAATTTTTCTTCACATCGGACAAATACTTTTTATTATTATCATATAGTGATTTCAGATCATCAATGTTACTTATTATCGTATTGAGATCATCAAGTATTATTCCGTGCAAAGTGTCCATAGGAAGTGAATGTGGTGTACAAAATGACCTGCCTGCCGCCTTGTATGTACTGCAGTATAAAAAGCTTGACTTTGTTCCGTCAGAACGTTTCCATGTATTCCTTACCATAGCCCTGCCGCAGTCACCACATTTGACAAAACCGGAAAAGATGTGATTGTTATCTGCAAGATCAAGCTTCCTTGTCCTTCTTTTCAGAAGCTCTTGTGTCTTATCCCAAGTAGCTTCATCAATGATGGGTTCGTGAGTATTCTTGACAACTATCCAGTCCTTTCTTGCAATCCTTTTCTGGGAGCGCCTCATCTGCTGATGTCTTGTTCCCTGCACCATATTGCCACAGTACATCTCTTTCTGAAGAATATTATTGATGGTAGAATATGACCAGTAGGTCGTACTGCCTAACCTATTGGAATTGACATAGTTCTCACCATTCATCCGCTTGTACTCTGACGGACAAAGTATTCCCTCAGAATTGAGAATCTTTGCTATCCTCTGTTTGCCGGTACCTTGAATAAACATTCTGAATATCCGTCTCACAACCTCTGCAGCATAATCATCAATAATGAGCTTGTTCTTATCAGCAGGCGATTTCTTATAACCGTAACAGGCAAATGCACCGATAAATTCACCTGCATGCTGCTTAGCCTTGACCGTTGCCTGAATCTTATCTGAGATATCCTTGGCATATTGTTCATTGAACAGATTCTTGATCGGCAGGAGCATATCATAAGCCTTCTGCATACTGTCAATACCATCCGTTATGGATATAAACCGCACTCCCTTATCCGGGAAATAACGTTCTAAGTATCTTCCGGTATCAATATAATCACGTCCAAATCTCGACAGATCCTTAACAATTACACAGTCAAACCTTCCGCACTCAATAGCATCTATCATTCTCTGAAATGCAGGACGATTGAAGTTAGTCCCGGTAAAGCCGTCATCAACAAAATACTCAATCTTGCGAAAATCATCATGCTTTGAAATATATTCATTTATAAGCTTCCTTTGATTACCTACACTGTTGCTCTCTTCCTTATCGCCATCCTCGCAGGATAATCGAATATAAGCCGCCACGTCAAATAAGTTGTAATTCTCCATATAATTCACCTATTCAACTGCTGTCCCTACATTGAAAATAATAACAGATGCACTTCCTTTATTCAATGCAGTTCTGACAATTTCCTCTCTTTTTCTCTCTTTTATTCGTTATCTTTTTACTTATATTTCTTACACAATTAAAAGAAATAATATTTGGAAAGCTCAAGTAGCCGACATATCAATATACCTGTTATTTAAATGTGCCTCTATAATCTTAACTATCAATTCCTCTAAAGAAACCCTGCCTAAATACTCCCGCTCAATAGTATATTCTTTAACCTTTCCCTTCTCCATAACGCGCCTCCCAAACCACTTAATCAATCTTACGCAGATTGAATATTTAATATTCGTAACAGCTTTTATTAAAAATACTTTAAATGCACATAGTGATTCCAAAAACGTTCCTGTTACCACGACCTCACATTGCCAGATACGCCTTTTGTCCGACTACGCCGGAAAAAGGCAATCTGGTTAGGGGCAAAGCCCCCTAAAACCCCTTTTTACCTATGATTGCACAAAGTGCAATCAAAAACAGCCCAGTGATCGCACAAAGTACTATCATTTATTGCATGATGCATGCACAAAGTGCTATCACTTCTGTATTTTTAGTTGTTCTTTTCTACTACCCGAAAAAAGTGATTGCACTTTTTGCTATCACTTTTCGCAGAGTGACTACACTTTTTGCTATCACTTTTGCCCTAATGCAAGCATAAAGTGCAGTCACTCTCATCGGACATTTTGTCAGATTTTTACCCCATATCCGGTATGACTTCAAACAACATATTTTATAGCAAACTCTTTTATACCTTTTTGCATCACTTCAAATAACATCATCAATTGATGTTTTATACATAATCATGCAGCTGCCATATCATAGTACATTGTAGGACAGCTCATAAAACGGTTGTCCGACGGTCTACAATAATAATAGCAAACATTGATATATTTGTTAAAAATCAAACGGAATACATTTTAGATATTTTTTCAGATTAAATGCATCCTACGAGGATACACTTATAGCTTATCTTTCTATTCATCTTTGTTTTCATTATCTCTTTCCCTACATAAAAAAAGCAAAAAAGACCGTCATCAGAACAGGTATAATCTGTTCTGACAACGATCCTTAGTAACTATTTCAGATATGATTTTTATAATATTATTAGTATTATAATAGTTCTTTTATCGTCATCTTTCAAAGTACATCCTACACACCCAGCCTGTGTCTTATATCGTTCAACCACTCACCCTTATACTTAAAAAACTTAGGTCCTGCAATGGAATATTTTCTTCCGGATAATTTCTTTGCCAATGATGTAAGAGAGTAAATGTCACCGTTATAATCAACATGTTTGTCATCAACAACTGTTGCTTTAATATCTGGATTTTCATAATACTCAATCTGCTCACCCACATCTATCTTGCATGCCGAAAAAGAGAAATTTGACATTCTTTCACTATTTTCGTTATCTATTTCCTGAGCAAGATTTTCGTCAAGTGTTTCAGACTCAGTCATTGCATACTTCTTAAGCCTATCAGTTAAACCATTTATCTCCGCTATTGCCTCCAAAATAGCATATGCATCCTCCGGTGTCATCGCA
>CAMHMG010000323.1 GCA_946186175.1 uncultured Clostridia bacterium
ATTTATCTCCGCTATTGCCTCCAAAATAGCATATGCATCCTCCGGTGTCATCGCATAAAATTCTCTCACACGGGTTTGTCCGTTAAAATTATCTATCGACCTAAGATCCGGATTAATTCGATCAATGATAGAATGAAGCTTCTTATCCGACAATCTTGAATCCACTTCATAAGTAGCATAAATCCTAAATGCGAACGGAATACATTCACTTCTGTTTAATTGCTTAAGTCTATTATCAATATCATCCGCATATCCTATCTTCACATATTCTGGAAAAGATGGATTTGTTAATATGTATATAACCCCTTTTCTTTCGCTCATAAGTCCTCCTCAACCCGAATGCTATTTAAAAGTACAATATTATGCTTAACCAAATAAAAATCACCGTCAATTTAATAAACATCGTCTAAGTAGCCAAAATGGCAATTATTATATTTATGATAAAACATTTAAAGAAAAGTACTCTTCAAAATATTTATCATAATCATCATAATTATGCTTGTCTTCTAATTCTTTGCTTAATTTTTCTATTTTTTTAATCTCATCGCTTTCACATAATTTTAAAAAAGCATCATACTTTTCTTTAACACTCATTAAACTGTTATAATTATATCTTATAATAGGTGATATAACGCCAATTGGAGCTATAACATTCCATGCACCTTCAGAAACTTCAAATAATATTCCATCATTAATATATTTTAAATATAAATCAATTATCTCCATTTCCAGTATAATTCTGTCTTCTATTATCTTATACAAAAAATTATTGCTTTTCTCAAAAATCAACTTTGCTAAATCAAGATTACGACCTAATGTTAATCGTAAGGATACTACATTATTCAAATTAGTATTAGCAAGATAGATATCCCCTCTTCTAACATTAAATGCAAATCCGGATTGAAATATTACATCACAAAACGAATAATATGTACTATATATTTTAAATATATCATCATGATAACGGTTCTTTTGTTCTGAATTATGAATTGCCTTCTGTAAATCATCTGTTCTTTTAGAATATATTCTATTTTGAAAGATTACAACAACCGTTAATACGAGTGGTAATAAAATGCCTACTATATCCAGCCAATCTTTTTTGTTTAATTCAATCAATTGTTTTACTATTTCATCCATGTATTTTCCCTCACTGTTAATAGGTTTTTATATAATGTAGATTACTATTTCTCACGCCGCTGTTCCAATCCAGCCGTAACCCTGCACCGCCATATCAATAAAATGATTCATCAACAAATCAATCTTTGCATTAAATGATTCTTTATCATAACTTTCCGGCAGATCTTCATCCAAGGATCGCTGTATAGTAGTTCTCACCTTTTCTTTTGGCTGCTCGTCCTTATACCAATCTACAACAAGAAGATTCTTGCGATTTTCAATAAGCTTCTTAAACAGATTCTTTGCGGAAAGTTTGACTTTCTGTTCTTCTGCCTTCGTCAATTTCTTTCCTGCAACAAGCAGATCATAAATTTCTAATTCTTCCTCTGTAAGACCTTCTGTATTAGCACGTTCATCCTCCGCCTTCAGTTCTTCAATAAGTTTGATTAACTGCTCATAGTAATCCTCATTTTCAGAGCCACCGGCATTGTACCTGTCAATAATGTTGCGATATCTTTGTGAAAATTTGATACGGGTACAGTTACGATTTAACATCTGTAATAATGCTTCTTCAATATACCTTTTCAAATCGTCTATTTCGATTGCCTTGTACTCTGCCTTCCTAATCTCCCTGCGGAGTGCTTCTACATCAATCTTGGAAAGGTCAATTACGCTTTCCCTATGTATTACATATTGAGCATTCCCCTCTCCGTCATAGGCGGTAAATGAATCTGTTGTCACACTTCCATCAAGAACTTTTGCCATACGAAGTCTGGCTCGGTTAACCTTTTCATCATCTATGGTGTTATGAAACAATCCATGCAAATATTCCAAAGGAGAAAACTTTTCATTTTCCCAATCTCGTTCAAATATCTCCGGTTTAGCTGCATCATAAAGATTCATCATAAGATTAACCATTACTTTGAACTTTTCCTTATGTTCATCATTTGCTATTATTATATCAAATGCTTTTCTCAACTCATCAAGTCTGTCAAATGTAGATGCTTCAGCAACAATTGCACCTATATCTATTCCTATTGATTTCAAGAATATATCAGTTTCCTCAATTGTTCCATCAATATACGCAATCAGTTTATCAATCTCTTTTGCAGGATACTCCGAGCCATCATTACCTGTGGCATAATCCGTCAATGCTTTTTGCATATATTTGAATACATTTACATAATCGACAATAATACCGCAGGTCTTCCCAGGAAATACTCTGTTAGCACGAGCTATTGCCTGCATAAGAGTATGACTTTTCATCGGCTTATCAAGATATAATGTTGACATACTCGGAACATCAAAACCTGTTAACCACATTGCACACACAAACACAAGATGAAGGGTATCGTCAGAATCTTTGAATCTATCCTCTATGTCAAACCCATCCTTAACCTCATTCATTTTTGCACGATGAACAGCAATGTTAAGCCCCTGTTCAGTAAACTTTTTATTCTCATCATTTTCTTCAGATACAATGACCGCCATCTCAACTTTATTCATATAATCAAGTATTTTGGTATATTTATCCCGTTCTTGTTTTGTTTTCGCCTGATTACGCTCTTTTGTAAGCACCTTCTTCTCAATGGTCCAATAGTGCTGAACCTTATCATACATTTTGACCGCAGTATATTTATCAACAGAAACAACCATTCCCTTACCAAGAAATCCACGTCTTGGAAAATGATGTGCTATATCCTGTGCAATCTTATCCAGTCGGTCATCTCTTTTTATTACCTCAAGAATACGAGAAGAGGAGTTCTCCAGACGTTTTGTTTCTTCTTCATTTAACTGTTCTTCTTCAATAATCTCTACCACATCATCATCCAAAAAATCATTCTCTAATCCCACCTCCGGCACGCGGCGCGAATAGAATAATGGTACGGTTGATCCGTCCTCAATAGACTGTGCAAAATTATATTCTGAAACATAATCACCAAACCACTGATTTGTAAGTC
>CAMHMG010000324.1 GCA_946186175.1 uncultured Clostridia bacterium
CTTCCTTATTTAGTTTAAGATTGAGGAACTCGGTCACGAGTTTCGCAATCACCTAATTATTAAACTCATGTTACTATCAATCTTATCCCTTACCCCTCCTTCACTTTACTCTTCTGTCGCACCCTATACCTCATGATATAATGTTCAGCGTCTATCTCTGACTTAAACACCTTATATTCAGGATCCTCATAATCCCTTATACACTCCTTAAACTCCTTTGATGAGGTATAGATTCCGGATTTCACTCCCCTTCTGACTGCGTAATACTTCATTGTTGCTTCACTCCCGTCTTTCCTGTTTCATTCAGCTTTGTCATAGAATTAAAATGAAAAAGCCAAATAAATGATGATAATATTTCGAAAACATATACTATGTATTATACTACTCAGACAACATTCAATCCACAAATTGCCACGATTTGGCAATGACAAATCAGGGCAATTATCATTCAATAGCAATGGCGCTATTACGAAGTTCATGCTATATTATACATGGATGTATATATAGCATAAGCGAGCGTTCTTTCGCGCCATGGATGGCGCGTTTGCGAAGCTTATGATATAATGTTTACGATCTAATTCAGAATCGAGGTGTCCATAGTGCTTAAGGAAAGAATCAATCATTTTTTTACTATTTTAAACGTTGGTACGGGTGATATCGCCGCTTATGCAAGATGCACTCCCTCTACCATAAGCAGATTAAGAAGCGGATCCAGAACTCCTAATTCAAACAGCACCTCGATAGTCAAATTAATCGATGGCTTTGTTCAGTATGCAACTGAAAATGACAAACTGAATATACTAATGGATACCGTGAATGTATATAATGAAGAACTGATCAGAGCCGCTATAAAGAATTATCTTTTCTCAGAAAACAATGACCAGAACACTAAAAGGCTTCCATTTCATGAGAAGCTCAATCAAACCATGGATCTATGCGAGATATCTAACAGTAAACTAAGCAAACTGGTCAATGTTGATTCGTCCTATATCAGCCGTTTTCGCAAAGGAATACGTTCCCCGAAATCCAATCCGGAACTGTTCAACAGACTATGTATAGCCTTATTCGATCAGATTGTGATTATGAATCGTCTTCCTATGCTGATTGAGCTTATTAACGCATCATCAAATATGCAACTGGATAGTAAAAATATAATGCCAAGAGAAGAGTTATACATTAATTTTCATGCATGGATGAACGATTTTAACAAATCGGAGCAAGAGATAATTGATCATCTTTTAGGTACGATAAATACATTTTCACCTAACTATGATATTTCTATACCTCCCATTGAAATGCTTGTTTCTGAAGACATAACAAATGATGACCGAACCGTATACGAAGGTATAGAAGGACTTCAGATGGCAGTACTCCGTTTCCTTGCATGTGCCATAAAGGAAAAATCCGAGCAATTAATGCTCTATTCAGATCAGGGTATGGAATGGATGACAAATGATATTGCATTTAGATCAAAATGGGCTGCTCTTATGGCTATGTGTATTAGAAACGGCACTCATATTAAGATCATTCACAATATAGATCGTGATATTACAGAAATGATAGATGCTATAGAAAGCTGGCTACCTTTATATGCAACCGGTATGATTGAATCTTTTTACAATAAAAAACCATCCGGAACTCGATTCAAACACACATTTTTTTTATGTCCGGGCAAAGCTTGTATTACAGCCTGTCATCCTTCTGAAATGGACAACCTAGGATTATATAATTATCATACTGATTCATTACACCTTAACTTTTTCAAAGAAAACTTTGACTATTTATTAAAGAATGCGGACTCGCTTGTCAGTCTGTCAAAGGGCACTTTACAGCTCTCCAATCTTGAAATAGACCCGCATGCCAGCTACAACAGTCTGTCACTCTCAATCACACCGAAAAAGGTTGTTGTTGTAAAAAGCTCACTGCCCCAGCTTACAATGACATTTACACATCCTCTTCTATGTAATGCATTTCAGGCTTTTTTTGAGCACAGACAGGATATATCACCGATGTTTAATAAGGACAGTACTCCGATATAAAACGATATAATGATAAAATAACACTGAAAAGATACACTACCAAGAACTATTTATCAAAAAAAGACGTCATATCCGAAACACTTACGGACATGACGTCTTTTAATATCAGGTATTAATCTCTGCTTAAATTATACTAACTTAACAGTATTAATCTTAACACCAGGACCCATAGTAGAAGAGATTGTTACACTCTTGAAATACTGTCCTTTTGCTGCAGCAGGCTTAACCTTATTAATTTCATCTATTAACGCTTGGAAGTTGTCTGCTAACTGCTCCTCTGAGAAAGAAGCCTTTCCAACTGGCACATGTACAATGTTGTTCTTGTCAAGTCTGTACTCAATCTTACCGGCTTTGATATCCTGTACTGCCTTAGTAACGTCAGGTGTAACTGTACCTGCTTTAGGGTTTGGCATTAATCCCTTAGGACCAAGTACACGACCAAGACGTCCAACAACACCCATCATATCAGGAGTTGCAACAACAACGTCGAAATCTAACCACCCATCGTTCTGGATCTTCGGAATTAATTCCTCGCCACCTACATAATCTGCACCTGCAGCTGTTGCCTCATCCAACTTATCTCCCTTTGCGAAAACCAAAACCTTAACTGTCTTACCTGTTCCGTGAGGAAGAACAACAGCACCACGAATCTGCTGGTCTGCATGACGACCATCAAGACCCATTCTAAGGTGTGCTTCTACTGTCTCATCAAACTTAGCACTTGCAGCTTTCTTAACTAATGCAACTGCTTCAGGAATATCATAAACCTGTGTTTTGTCTACAAGCTTGCTAGCTTCAACATATCTTTTTCCTTTTTTCATAATAATAAACCTCCTGTGGTATTATCGGGAGCGACCCTCCCACGTGTTTTGTATAAACTATTACTCTGTCACTACCCCTCCCTAAACTCAGCCTTCGCTTTGCTCGGTTTCGTTAAGTTCGGTGCATGACTACGACTAAACTCGAACATCGCCTCATGGCTTGTTCTCGTTAAGTTCTCTACTCC
>CAMHMG010000325.1 GCA_946186175.1 uncultured Clostridia bacterium
TGTCCTTTGTCAGATTGTAATTACGCTGTTTACACTCTGTACATGCCAATGTGATCTTAACTCGCACAACTTCCACCTCCATCTTTAATTGTATATATCCAAAAGTCCTTCGGATATGTAGTCAGCATATGTACCTCTCACACCCAAGCGTTAAAAAAGTATGTGGGGTATCAGGGTGATTTTTACACAACAAAAAAAAGCCCGACTTTTGCCGACTAGGGTAGAATATCAGATAGTATCAAAAAAGTCAAGGAAAATTATTGATTTCCTTGACTTTTTTCTGATCACTCCTCAAGTGAGAACTTCTTCTGAACAGTAACGGTCTCATCATAACACGTAAATATTTCATCTACAAACTTAGAATCAAGCTTTGGTGTGACCAGACTTACAACCGGTACTATAACCAACCCTGCAAGCATTGTCACTGCACCGGCATTGATCGGCGACGGAATAATCTTGGTAAACATATTAACAACCGTGAAACACACGCCCATAATATAACTTGCCCATACTGAAGCCTTGGTAATTTTCTTAGAATACAGACCATACATAAACGGTGCAAGAAACGAACCTGCAAGCGCTCCCCACGAATAACCCATGAGCTGTGCGATAAATGTCGGCGGATTAAGAGCAAGTACAACTGATAATACGATGAAAAATGCAATAAATGCACGCATGATTATAAGCTGTGTCTTCTCATCCATATCCTTAAACGATGTTTCTTTCAAAAAATCAAGAGTAACAGTTGAGCTTGATGTTAATACCAGTGACGAAAGTGTTGACATTGAAGCGGAAAGCACAAGCACTACAACTATACCAATAAGAATATCAGGAAGTGTCGAGAGCATCTGAGGAATAATTGCATCAAACGCCACAGATCCATCCGGATTATGTATCTCAGGCACATCGAAAAGTCTTCCGAAGCCTCCGAGGAAATAACATCCGCCTGCGATTACTATTGCGAAAAATGTAGAAACAATTGTTCCCTGCTTGATTGAATGCTCATCCTTGATAGCGTAGAACTTCTGTACCATCTGGGGAAGTCCCCATGTACCAAGAGATGTAAGTACTATAACTCCTACAAGGTTAAGCGGATCCGGGCCGAAGAAACTGGCGAATAATCCCTGACTTCCCTGCAACGCCGGAACTGTACCAGCTCCATCCATTGGAATTTCGGAAAGTTTTTTAACCGCAGTCAAGAATCCACCCTGTCCTTTAAGTACTGCATATATAACTGCACTTATACCAAACAACATTATGATGCCCTGTACGAAATCATTTAATGCAGTAGCCATATAACCACCGACAATTACGTATACACCTGTAAGTACCGCCATAACTATGATACATACCTTGTAATCAATATCAAACGCCATTCCAAAAAGCCTTGAAAGACCATTATATACAGAAGATGTATATGGTACAAGGAAGATAAATGATACCAGTGAGCCTACTATTCTAAGAGACTTAGAATCAAAACGTTTTCCGAAATACTCAGGCATAGTCTTTGCATCTAACTTCTGAGTCATAACACGTGTTCTACGTCCAAGTACTAACCACGCAAGAAGACTTCCGATAAATGCGTTACCAAGTCCTACCCAAGTGGTTGAAAGACCATACTTCCATCCGAACTGTCCCGCGTATCCAACAAATACTACCGCCGAGAAATACGAGGTTCCGAAGGCAAAGGCTGTAAGCCACGGTCCAACACCTCTTCCTCCAAGTACAAAGTCATTAACATTAGTTGCATTCTTTCTTGAATAAATACCGATACCGATCATCAAGGCAAAGAACACAATGAGCATAATAATCTTAGCTGCCATTTTCTTTTTCTCCTATCTTTTTTAATTGATCTGCTAGTGATTATCTTCTTATAATTTTAACCATCTACAAATCAGCTTTAATAATTTAATGTTTTAACGCTTTAACGTCATAAAGTGGATTATAATAAAAGAAAGGAATTCTGTCAAGCACTATTACAAAATTCCTCTCTATCATTCTACATGCTAATTAAACTACCATTTGTTTTCATATGAAAAATCGCATAAAAATCCTATGCCTGAGAAAATAAAAATATTATTTCGCAATTACTCGACCTTAATACCCGACAGCAGTGCCGCAAACGGATTGTTTGGTATCTCCTCTGAATGATACTCTGTTGGCGGAACATCGTCTGCATTTCCATCCTTCCCGGAATCCTCAACAACATCAGAAGTATTCATCTCAGCATCCTTGATTGAAAGAGAAAGCTTTCCATCCTCAATTTTAAGAACCTTAACCTTAACTTCCTGTCCAACTTTAAGCACCTCTGATGGTTTCTTAATACGCTTCATACATATCTTAGATATATGAACAAGTCCTGTAAGTCCGTTCTCCAGCTGTACAAACGCTCCATAAGGCTGTAAAGTCTCGACTGTTCCATTAAATATCGCACCTACAGCTATAGCAGACATTTTCTTGCGGTTGTTGTCATCCTCTTTCTCACGAAGAACAGACTTTGCAGAAAGCACAAGCTTGTCAGCATTCTCATCCACAGTTATTACTCTTACATCCAACTGCTTACCAACATATTCAGAAGTATCCTCAACATAAAAGAGCGATAATTGCGATGCCGGAATAAATGCACGGATACCCTCAAGATATGCAACAACGCCTGAAGGAACCTGGTCCTTGACCCTTACACTAACTATTTCCTGACTTTCGAACAGCTCGCGAAGCTTATCCCATGCCAAAGCCTTATTAGCCTCCTTCATAGAAAGCAGAACGTTCCCCTTGCCGTCATCCTTCTCAATTATGACCGCCTGAGTTGTATCCCCAATCTTAATGTCTCTCATAGGTGAGAAATCAGGATCATCAGAGATATCATCAAGCGCCACAACACCCGGAACATAATATCCTATATCAAGAGTTACAACCTCATCATTGATATCAACTATCATTCCCTCAACAACATCACCTTCGCGAATCACACGAAATGACGCGTCAAGCTCCTTCTCAAAATCCTTCATTGTTTCTTCTGCCATTAC
>CAMHMG010000326.1 GCA_946186175.1 uncultured Clostridia bacterium
TATCATGAGTCAGATTAAAGAAAGTTCATTAGAATTGATTGGAAAAACACCTATACTTAAGTTAAGCCGCTATGCAGAGAAGGCAGGCGTAAGTGATGCTACAATACTTGGTAAGCTTGAGTATCTTAATCCTGCAGGTTCTGTTAAGGATCGTATTGCGTTAGCGATGATTGAGGATGCTGAGAACAAGGGTATTCTTAAGCCGGGAGCAACAATTATAGAGCCTACATCAGGTAATACCGGTATCGGCCTTGCGGCCGTTGCTGCAGCGAAGGGATATCATGCAATATTAACACTTCCTGATACAATGAGTGTTGAGCGTAGAAATCTACTTAAGGCATATGGTGCAGAGTTAGTACTTACAGAAGGTGCTAAGGGAATGAAGGGAGCTA
The DNA here is from genome assembly GCA_946186175.1 of uncultured Clostridia bacterium. Classification (GTDB taxonomy): domain Bacteria; phylum Bacillota; class Clostridia; order Lachnospirales; family Lachnospiraceae; genus CAG-590. Next base: position 393 of record CAMHMG010000326.1, read on the forward strand.
TTGCAAAGGCAGAGGAGCTCAAGGAGGAGATAGAGGGTTCTATTATTCTTGGTCAGTTTGTCAATCCCGCTAATCCTGAGATTCACAGAAAGACAACAGGACCTGAGATCTGGGAACAGACAGACGGTAAGGTTGATATATTTATTGCAGGTGTAGGTACAGGCGGGACTGTTACGGGTGTAGGTGAGTACCTTAAGTCTAAGAATCCTGATGTTAAGATTGTTGCGGTTGAGCCTGCAAGCAGTCCGGTATTATCAAAAGGAACAGCGGGACCTCATAAGATTCAGGGTATTGGTGCCGGATTTGTTCCTGATACACTTAATACTGAGGTATATGATGAAGTAATTGCCATTGAGAATGAAGATGCATTTGAGCAGGGCAGAGCATTTGCTGTAAGCGAAGGAATTCTTGTAGGAATATCGTCAGGTGCAGCATTAAAGGCAGCATCAATTCTTGCAAGCCGTCCTGAAAACAAAGGAAAAACTATAGTTGCACTTTTGCCTGATTCAGGTGACAGATATCTTTCAACTGCTTTGTTTGCTAATTAATCTTTACCATAATTTTCCTTGTATTACCTTATAACCCTATGGTATAGTAGGATTATAGTATTCTATATTTATCTGTGTAATAATTAATAGAAATATAACGGCAGGAGGTAGAAATAGTGAAGGTTTCAACAAGGGGAAGATACGCAATACGAGTTATGTTGGATCTTGCCGAGCATGATCAGGGTGAGTATATACCATTGACTGATATTGCGAAAAGACAGGAGATATCAGAAAAGTACTTAGAGGCGATAGTGGCGCTTTTGGTTAAGGCGGGATTGCTTACAGCACTTCGCGGAAAGCGGGGCGGTTATAGGCTTACGCGTACACCTGATCAATATACTTTGAAAGATATTCTTCAGATAACAGAGGGCGCATTTGCTCCGGTGTCATGTTTAGAGAGTGAAGTCAATACATGTAATCGTGTTTCGGAATGCAAGACAATTAAGGTGTGGACTGACTTTCAGAAGCTGGTAAATGATTACTTTGATGGGATAACCTTACAAAGCCTTATGAGCGAAGATGGTTTTCTTGATTATTGTATCTGATTTAATGCCTTTGAAACTACAGAATTGATTTGTGTAGTTTCAAAGGTTTTTGTTTTTATAGGGATTGTTATTATTTTTAAGGTGTGGTAAGCTAGATAAATATGTTGTTTATTTATTCTGAAATAATTAATTAGGAGGATATAGTGAGTATGAGTGAGATACCTTATAAGATTTATTTAGAGGAAAAAGAGATGCCGGATAAATGGTACAACGTGCGTGCAGATATGAAGAAGAAGCCTGCGCCGATTCTTAATCCGGGAACATTAAAGCCTGTAACTGTTGAAGAGCTTTCGGGAATATTCTGTGAGGAGTTGGCACGTCAGGAGTTAGATGACACCACAACATATTTTGATATTCCTGAGGAGATAAGAAGTTTTTATAAGATGTATCGCCCATCACCACTTGTCAGAGCATATTGCTTAGAGAAGAAATTAGATACTCCGGCACACATATATTACAAATTTGAGGGTAATAATACATCAGGAAGCCATAAGTTGAATTCTGCTATCGCTCAGGCATATTATGCTAAGAAGCAGGGACTTAAAGGTGTTACAACTGAGACCGGAGCAGGACAGTGGGGTACGGCACTTTCGATGGCATGCTCGTACTTTGATCTTGATTGTCAGGTATATATGGTTAAGGTTTCTTACGAGCAGAAACCATTTAGAAGAGAAGTGATGAGAACATACGGTGCAAAGGTTACACCGTCACCGTCTATGGATACTGAAGTTGGACGTAAGATAAATGCAGAGTTCCCGGGAACAACAGGAAGCCTTGGATGCGCTATTTCAGAAGCGGTCGAAGCAGCTACATCACAGGAGGGATACCGTTATGTGCTTGGCTCTGTCCTTTCACAGGTACTTCTTCATCAGTCAGTAATTGGACTTGAAACCAAAGCTGCACTTGATAAATATGGTATCAAGGCTGATATGATAATAGGCTGCGCAGGTGGTGGTTCTAATCTTGGTGGACTTATCTCACCATTTGCAGGTGAGATGTTAAGGGGCGAGTCTAAGTATGATATTATCGCAGTTGAACCTGCATCATGTCCTAGTCTTACAAGGGGCGTATATGCTTATGATTTCTGTGATACAGGAAAGGTATGTCCGCTTGCGAAGATGTACACTTTGGGAAGCGGATTTATTCCATCGGCAAACCATGCAGGAGGACTTCGTTATCATGGTATGAGTTCCATTGTATCAGAATTGTATGATCAGGGAATTATACGTGCGACAAGTGTTGAGCAGACATCTGTATTTGAAGCAGCGGAGATGTTTGCAAGGGTTGAGGGAATACTTCCTGCACCGGAAAGCTCGCATGCAATTCGTGTTGCTATTGATGAGGCATTAAAATGCAAGGAGACAGGCGAAGAAAAGAATATTATTTTTGGTCTTACAGGAACAGGGTATTTTGATCTTGTTGCATATCAAAAATATAATGATGGTGATATGAGTGACTATATCCCGACTGATGAAGAGCTTGAGAAGTCTATCAGTCAGATGCCGAAGATTCAATAAA
>CAMHMG010000327.1 GCA_946186175.1 uncultured Clostridia bacterium
CAATATGGTATTTCTTTCTTTTGCATCATGCCACCTCACATCATTTCTATGATTCCTACATTAATCAGTCTCTCAACTGCAGCTACCACTTCATCTTTTGACTCAGAATTTAACATCTGATATTCCAACAGCCTGTCTGTTGATACGGGTTCATATAGCTTCATAACAAGTTTATACAGATTATCTCTACCAAACCATTCATCAGATGGTCGTACATTAAGTTCATGAAGTTTAACAAGTTCAGCTATTGAAAGATTAAGAGATGCATTCTTAAGCCAAAAATATATATCATGTTCAATACCTTTATCATCCATTGTTATATCCTTATCAGATAATGACAAAATGCAGTGTGTAAGAAGCTCGTATTTATCATTGTCGCCTTCAACTTCCTTGACCTCTATAAGACCCATCTGTTTTAATACATTCAACGCTTCAATCTCTCTTTCATCTGAAGTTTTTGTAAATCTCCTACTGCCAATACTCCAGAGATAAGAATATATACCGCTTAAAGTTGCATTCCTCATACCTCGATTGATCATTATATAATCAGACTGATTCTGATAATGTATCCCTTTCGATAAATATATGACCATACTTCATCACCTCGACTCTTTAAGTATTCTATAATCTATTACACTGATACGAGTATGGTTTTGCAACTTAAAACCGAATTTTTTCACAGGCTTCACTTATGCATTACAGAACATACATCATGACAACACATATGGCAACAATAATAAGTGCCACTATTATAATCATACATACTTTCTTTACAAGCTCTAGAATATTATCTTCCCTCACCCTTCCTTTATCACAAGGTATTACATCATCATAATACCCATCATAATCATCAACAGGTTTTCTCTTCTTTCGTACAGGTGGTGCATATTGTTTTACCTCTTCATGTCTTTCAGAAATAAACTCGTCTTGAACATCATCATCATAATGTTCCCCTGCATATAATTCCAGCAAGTCTTCTGATTCATCCTCGTCGGGTTTTTGTTCCTTCTTTCTTTCTGTCCTTTTTTCAGACTTCCTTCTCTCGCTTCTTTTGGGTTTTGTTTTTCCATTTGGCAGCCTTTTACCACAACCCATGCAAAATACAGCATCCTCACTCAATCTCTCCGTTCCACAGTATGGACAAAACTTCATCATAATTGTATCTCCTTCCGTAATTGAAATAATAAAAAATGGACCTCCCGGAAATTTTGTTTTCCGAAAGATCCACTTTCACGCAATACAAATATAACACGTATTCATTTACATGTCATCAGCATCTAACCTGCCACTTTTGTGCCATTTTGTTTTCAATTATTTTTCAAGCTTATCACCTGTATTAAATTTTTATGCACCCTGCTGTTGATACTCTGCATACGGTGATTCATACTGTATTACATTAGGTTGCTGGTATATACCTGACATCATCTTAAAAAGATACCATGATGAAAGCCATGCCTTATAATGCTCCTTTGTAATTAAACACAATTCTGCAAGTGACTCCCAAGAAAGACTTACTGCTACATGATTTTCAGGCTTGTTCCCGAATCTTGGAACAATCAGACCTTTCTTATTCTGTTCTCCGGCACCACTGTCTGCCACAAACAAAAAGTCGGATTTGTTACCGCACAGCAATTTTGCAACACGTGACAAACTCATTCCATCAGCCCGTGAATTACCAGATTCAGCCAACTTCTTAGCCGATATACCGCCAAGCCATTCATCTATCGGCTTTGTATCTCCTGAATTTCTTTTCTGTTGGATAATATAACGCAGTTCTCCACTCCCCAACTTTCTGCAGAATTCAAGGAATCTGTCAATCTCTATGTAAATATTGACATAGTTTGTAATCCTTTCATTCTGTGGTCTTGATACATCATAGGCAATAAAGTTAAAGTGCACTTTACCGTAAGTAAAATAATCTGACAAACTTTCAACAAAACAACCTCTTGCATCTTTTCTGGTTATCTGATACTTATTTTTTGTTCTATTCGCTTCCATAAGCTAACATCTCCTTTACTTGTAATCTCTATATATACGTGAAGCCATAAGCTCCCCGGTACTTAGGTTGGGTGAGCTTACAGCTCAAATTTATATATAAAAAAAGCACACAATGATCCGTATTATTACACGAATCTCTGTGTGCTTTTAGTCACGCTTGACTTATATTATAACGTTTTAGGATAAAATAAAAAGTGTCTGGTTATATTATCCTTCAGACACTTTGAAACCTGTAACTGTAATTATCGTTAATATCTGATACTTTATGATTGGAGTATAACAAAATACAGTAACAATTACAATATTGTTTTTTACAAATAAATTATACTACCATTGTTATTTTGAACATGTTGTGTTCTTAACAACCCATAGTTTTTGATTCCTTCTTATCAATATCTATTATTATGCTAGTTAACAAATCTCTTAATCTACCTCTTTTGATCTGCTATAAAATGTTGATTTTGCCATCCCACACATCTTTGCGGCCTCATCAACAGTTATTTCTTTGGCACGCCACCGCTTCACAACCTCAACAAAATTATCAGGAAGCGGTCTTTTCTTACGTCCAAAATGAACCCCCTTTTCTTGTGCTGCAGCAATTCCCTCACTTTAAATTCTTTTTCTTTCTTGCTGATACTCTTTGTTATTCTCAACAACATAAGTCAATAATGTAACAACAATTTCCGTCATGGCTGTACCAAGAAGATCTTTTGCTGTTCTTGTATCAAGAATCGAAGTATCAATAACTTTAATATCCGCTTTCTTTGTTTTGTAATATATGTCCATGATTTAATAACATCATCATAAGAATTACCTAGTTCGCTAATATTCTTAATTATTACTAAATCACCCGGTTCAATTATTGCTAATAACTCTTGTAACTTTGGCTTATCACTTTAAGAATCTGAACATGATTCAACCCTTATATCTTCTTCAGCAACATCATGATTCTTCATTAACTCAATCAATTCTTTTTTTTACATTTTACGGCTCCAATA
>CAMHMG010000328.1 GCA_946186175.1 uncultured Clostridia bacterium
TCGAAAAATGTCCTTGCATTTTATTATTGTTGGGTGTATGATAACACAAGATGTTGTGTCATGGATTGACAATGAACGGAATATAAAGGGTCTGGCGGTTGCAGGAAGGAACCTGCAGCGTCAGAGTCTTTTTTGCACCTTAGGGGTGTGTAGCACTATACACGGGACGTGAATTTGAAGATTTGAAAAGGACATTTACGGAGGAAATGGGAAGAAATGAAGATTATTAAGCGAAGTGGAACAGAGGTCGAGTTTGATATCAGCAAGATAGTTGCCGCTGTAGCGAAAGCCAACAAAGAGGTAGTTGACAGGGACAGGCTTACAAGAGAACAGATCGATGAGATCGCCAAGAAGGTAACTCTTACATGCAGCGGGATGAATCGTACAGCCAGCGTGGAAGAGATACAGGATATGGTAGAGAACGAGATCATGGAGGCTCAGGCATTTGAAGTTGCCAGAAAGTATATCACCTATCGATATACAAGAGCACTTGTCCGTAAAGCTAATTCGACTGATGAGCAGATACTAAGCCTTATCGAGTGTAATAACGAGGAAGTTAAGCAGGAGAATTCCAATAAGAATCCTGTTGTTAACAGTGTTCAGAGAGATTATATGGCAGGTGAGGTTTCTAAGGATATTGCTAAGCGTCTACTTCTTCCTGAAGATGTGGTCAAGGCACACGAAGATGGAATAATACATTTTCATGATTCAGATTATTACGCACAGCATATGCATAACTGCTGCCTCGTCAATCTTGAGGATATGTTACAGAACGGAACTGTAATCAGTGAGACTATGATAGATAAGCCGAAGAGCTTTTCGACGGCGTGTAATATAGCAACTCAGAGCATAGCGCAGATTGCAAGCTCGCAGTATGGCGGACAGAGTATCACACTTTCACATCTTGCACCATTTGTTGATGTAAGCCGTAAGAAATACCTTAAGATGGTTCAGGAGGAATATGAGGAGGCAGGACTTGCCCTTGACCATAATCAGATTGCCAAGATAGCAGAGCTGCGCGTACGAGAAGAGATCAAACGCGGTGTCCAGATGATCCAGTATCAGGTTATCACCTTGATGACTACCAACGGACAGGCTCCGTTTGTTACCGTATTCATGTATCTTGATGAAGTTCCTGAGGGACAGACAAGGGATGACCTCGCTCTCGTAATAGAGGAGATGCTTCGTCAGAGAATATTAGGGGTTAAGAACGAGAAGGGGGTATATATAACACCTGCGTTCCCGAAGCTTATATATGTGCTTGAAGAGGATAATATCCATGAGGATTCCAAGTGCTGGTATCTGACCAAGATGGCAGCTACCTGCACTGCTAAGAGAATGGTTCCTGATTATATTTCAGAGAAAATCATGAAGAAGCTAAAGGGTGGCGATGTATATGCATGTATGGGCTGCCGTTCATTCCTTACACCGGACAGATTTACTGATGCGGGTGTAGGTAATATAGCAAATGCAGGTAATTATGATCCCAATAAGCATAAGTATTGGGGACGTTTCAACCAGGGTGTTGTAACTCTTAACCTTGTAGATGTGGCCTGTTCTTCAGAGGGCGATATGGACAGATTCTGGGAGATTATGGACGAGCGTCTTGAACTCTGCCACAAAGCACTTATGTGCAGACATGAGAGACTTTTAGGCACACCGTCTGATGTGGCTCCGATATTATGGCAATATGGCGCGCTTGCAAGACTTAAGCGCGGTGAGAAGATAGATAAGCTTCTGTTTGACGGCTATTCAACAATTTCACTTGGATATGCCGGACTTTGCGAGTGTACAAGATATATGACAGGACTTTCACATACTAATCCTGAAGCAACTCCATTTGCAATGGAGGTTATGCAGTATCTTAATGACGCCTGTGCGAGATGGAAGGCTGAGTCTAATATAGATTTTTCTATATATGGAACACCTCTTGAGTCTACTACATATAAGTTCGCTAAGTGCTTACAGAAACGTTTCGGTAAGATAGAGGGCGTTACAGATAAGAATTATATAACCAACAGCTATCATGTTCATGTTACAGAGAAGATCGATGCATTTTCGAAACTTTCATTTGAAGCTAAGTTCCAGGAACTTTCTCCGGGTGGTGCGGTAAGCTATGTTGAAGTACCTAATATGCAGAATAACATTGATGCTGTTATTGCGGTAATGAAGCACATTTATGATAATATCATGTACGCTGAGCTTAACACTAAGAGCGATTATTGTCAGAAATGCGGATATGATGGAGAGATTAAGATTGCAGAGAATGAAGATGGAAAGCTTGTGTGGAAGTGTCCTAACTGTGGCAACACAGATGAAGAGACCATGAATGTTGCAAGGCGAACTTGCGGATACATTGGAACACAGTTCTGGAATCAGGGAAGAACACAGGAGATCCAGGAGAGAGTTCTGCATCTGTAATTAATTAAGATAAAAATTTGATTTCCAAAGCATCCTTGAATTGTAACAAGGAAGGAGCTTAATTAGTCGTGAATTATAAATTTCTTTAAGATAATAGAAGTTATAGTATAAGAAGTGATATAAGAAAACCGTCATATCAACTGATATGACGGTTTTTGTGTTCGAACATACTATACAAATATATGCATTAAGCTACTGTTACGTTAACAGCCTGAGCTCCCTTAGCACCCTGCTCGATATCAAATGTTACATTCTGTCCTTCATCTAATGTCTTGTAACCATCTGATACGATTCCTGAATAGTGTACGAATACATCCTCGCCGGTCTCACTATTTGTGATGAAACCAAATCCTTTCTTAGCGTTGAACCATTTAACTGTACCTTTGTTCATTAAAAAGTACCTCCTTAAAAAAATTGCGTATCAATAGAGGTAGTATGAATACCAAAACATAGCGAGAAATGCTGGTATCGTAAAACACTTTATAAATACCGTTTAAGTTTATCATCATTAAATTTGTAAGTCAATGGGAATTTATAAAATAA
>CAMHMG010000329.1 GCA_946186175.1 uncultured Clostridia bacterium
CATATAGAGTGCGTGGTTGCACTACATCGGGTGGATATGTAGAAATCCTTGGATTTAGGCACTTTGAAAAGTTTTTTCGGTTTGACCAAAGTGACAGAAAAACCTACAAAAAGTCCATTTCAGACGGTGTAAATGTGTCGGTGGTTTTGAATGTGGTGACTGGAAACACATCAAAGAGAGAGTTGTAATTCAATATAAGAGTAGCGGATGAGACCGTTCATTTTCAGAGAATTGAAAGTGAGCGGTCTTTTTCTGTTATACGATGGGAAGGTTTTAATAGAGAGGATTGATTGATGTGTTCGCATAGGTGTTACGTATTGGAATGACTATGAGAGTATGTAAGAGAATTAAGTGAGGTATTTACTGACAAGCAGAAAATAAGCAGGGTTAAAAGGCAGAGAGGAGAGTATGTATATGGATGAGATCAAAATGATTAGTATTAACCAATTATATCCATTCAAAAATCACTCGTTTCGCGTAGAAACAAATCGGGAATTGTATGAGCTTATGCGCAGCATTGAAAGGGAAGGCGTGCTTGTGCCTTTGCTGGCAAGACCAAGAAGCAATGGAGCAGGATATGAGTTGATATCCGGACACAGAAGGGCAAAAGCAGGGGATTTGGCAGGCTTGACTGAAGTTCCAACGGTTATTCGTGAAATGACAGACGATCAAGCAGTAATCGCCATGGTGGACAGCAATCTGCAGCGGGAACATATACTTCCCAGCGAAAAAGCTTATGCCTATAAGATGAAGCTGGAAGCGATGAATCATCAGGGAAAAAGGATAGAAGATGAAACTTCGGTCCAAGATGAGCCGAAGCAGAATAATACAAGAAGTAATGAAATGCTTGCGAAACAGGTGGGTGAGAGTGTGGCACAGATTAAAAGATATATAAGGCTTACTAATCTGATACCTAAAATATTGGATATGGTGGATAAAGGGGTAATTGCATTTACTCCTGCGGTAGAGCTTTCATATTTGACAGAGGAGGAACAGTATGAGCTGCATGCGGTTATGGATATGGAACAGTGTACTCTGTCTCTGTCGCAGGCTACACAGATGAAGGTGATTAGTCAGCAGGGAAAACTGGATATGGATGCAATTTTTCAGATATTAGAACAGGAAAAGCCGAATCAGAGAGAACAGATCAAGATACGGGCAGATATGCTTAACAGATATTTCCCGGATTATTATACTCCGCAGCAGAAGGTGGAGGTGATTGAAAGGCTGGTTAAGAACTGGCATGAAAGTTATGTGGTGAAGGAAGAATATTTAAGAAGATAACAATATTATTATGAAGGAGGTAAAGCACAATGAAGGAATATAGCATGAACGGAATTTTAATTATAGGTATTGATAATGGGTATGGCAATACAAAATCAGCACATACCGTGATGCGGACTTCGGTGGAGAAAAGTGACAGCACACCGGCATTTAGCAAAGACTATCTGGAATATGAGGGCAGCTACTACATCCTTTCGGAAGGGCATAAGAGTTTTGTGGCTGACAAGGTATTGGATGGCTTCTTAAAAGACTTGGGTATGAGGTTAAGGATGGTGTACATATATCGGTCAAGGTGCCGGGAATGAAACGTTTTGCAAGAATTGACACGATTGATAATAAGTTCTCAAAAGAAAATCTTGAGTTAAGCATACAATCTGCAAAAACGGACAGTCCTGATTTTCATGAGCGTACATCTGATCCGGTCTTATATGGATGCCGTGCGGGGTCATATTACCAGAAACGTGTGTATTATCATATCAGAGGTATTCGTGTGACGGACAGGTACAGATTTGGTTATAAAGCGGCAAAGTATTACAAGGACATTCTTCTGATGCATAAGCTACAGGAGGAGTATCTTTTTCTCTGCGATAATAACATTCACTCTTTTGAGGATCTGATGGTATACTGGGAAAAGGCATCATTAAGGCTTGACGGGATTCATGCAGAGCAGCAGGCGATATACAGGCAAAATGCAGCCTTGAAAAGAAAATGTGAAACAACAGCAGATATCCGAACGTATCAGATCAGGCATCTGGAAAATGGGGAAAGACTGGATGCCCTCAAAAGTGAAGCAAAGGAACTTAGGAAGAACTTAAGGATTTTGGAACGCCACATGGCGTATTCGATTAATGAGTATCTGATACGGCTTGGAATAGAGTATGAGTACAGGGATCTTTCTTTTGACTCGTCTGTACCTGATGTGCCGGAGTATGAAAAAGCTGTTGTGAAGTTGAAAGATAAGATTGTTCAAGAGGAAAAAGAAGAGATAAAAGAAGATAACAACCAGCATCCTATCGAAATGTCTGAACAAATGGCTTTGGATATAAATGATGATTACCTGGATTATAAATATGAGGATAACTATAATCCAGCCGTGGTTGTGGAAAATACAGTAACAAAAGATAGTTACAGTGCCATGACGGATAAAGAAAAGGCAGAGTGGGCAGGAGTGACAGCGGATGATTTTAAAGGTTCAATTAAGTGTTTTCAGGATAAAATGAATGAGCTTGGTATTGTTTACGACAGCATACCGGATATGACGGATGATTTTATAAAGTTATTTAATGCAGTGGCAGCAGAACGGACAATAAATTATTCTATAATAGATAAAAAGAGAGGGGGAAGATAATAAATAGCTGCTAAAATTTTGTTAGAAATATAAAAAATTGCAAAAAATAAAAAACAAAACTTGTATAAATTTGTAATTGACATTTTAATTGTCAAAACATATAATTAGACGCATAGCAAAGGAGCTGTATTAGTGCAGCTCCTTTTGTTTTTTAATTTAAAATTGTTTTGATATTGATGAAGAACAGCATGAATCTAAAATGTTAGTAGAATAGCATGCTGCTAGTTGTTAATATAAAAAGTGAAAGCAAGGGCGTTTGTCACACTAGAATGTGTGGGAAACGTCCTTTTTAGTTAGATTTAATTGAAACAGGAGAAATAT
>CAMHMG010000330.1 GCA_946186175.1 uncultured Clostridia bacterium
TGAGTACCACCAACCCAAACATTGTAAGTTTCCTCTGCCTTCGCCGTCATCACACTTCCCGGCACAATTCCGGTAATAGTACTTAATACCATTACAAGCGTAAGCAATACACTTAATATTTTTCTTTTCATTCGTTTTCTTTGTTTCATATAGTCATACTCCCTTCTTGTTATTATTAAAATCCCCGATACCGATTGGTTACGAGCATAGAGTCGCCTTCGACTCTTTCTCGCCCGGGCGGCATTCGCCACAAGATACTATCGTATGCCTTATATTTTGACATTGGTAAAATTTTTATTCAAGGTGTTGTGTCAGAACGACACAATTTTTTTATTTCAATCCTTGCTAATTCTATTTCCTATTGTTATGATACAAGAGCAAAAGGTCAACGGTCATTGCACCCGGGTAAAAGACAGGCTGACTTTGTGCCCACACAAATATGAGCAAGGAGCGAACAATTATGCATATTTCTTTTGCGGAAACACTCCGCAGACTACGTCTTGAAAAAGGCATCTCACAACAGAAATTGGCAGACTTAATCCATGTGGAGCGTTCTACCATCGCCAGTTGGGAGACCGGACGACGAGTTCCCGATGCAGTCATGATCTCGCAGCTTTCCGAATTCTTCGGTGTCGATGTCGCCGGACTTTTGCGTGCCTCAGAGAATTCTGACAAAATATTGACTGTCATTTTATTAGATGATGAAAAGATAATTCTGGACGGAGAGCTCTCTGTCCTCAAAGATACAATGCCTGATGCCGATATACATGGATTTACTGAGCCCGACAACGCCATCCGCTTTGCAAAAGACAATAAAGTACATCTTGCATTTGTAGATATCGAAATGGGGAGGGTCAGCGGTCTTGATGTATGTAGAAAGCTTATGGAAATCGAACCGCATACAAATATCATTTTCCTCACTGCTTATTCACAATACGCTTTAGACGCATGGAAAACCGATGCCTGCGGATTCTTAGAAAAACCTCTTTCGCCCGAAGGCATCAGAGAGCAGCTTTCCCGCTTACGATATCCTTTAGGAGGCATGCTATGATTGACTTATATTGGTGTCTCAATTTTTCATACTATTTCTCTGCTCTACTGATGGGCGCAGTAGGGCTGTTCTTGATTGTCTCCACGAAAACTCCGAATGAGAAAAACCACCATTTTTTCATCGAAACAATGCTGCTGTCTATGCTCATTTCGTTTACCGACCTTATTTTGATGATTTCAAAGCTCTATGAAAATGCGGTGATAATTCATCATATCACGGAATTTATATGGTATCTTCTTAATATGCTGATGTTTCCGGTCATGACAGCTTGGCTGCTTCATATCTGTAATGAAAAGCTGCGACGCAGTCCTGCATTCTACACTGTTTGTATCATTCAGATTGCCAAACTGCTCGTCATGGGCGTTACCATGATTTTATATGAGCTTTACCATGTTTCTCACTTAAATGGCACCCTTAATCCGATTACGGCTTTGGGGGGACTTCTCGGGGCAACGCTACTTATGGCAAATGTTGCAATCCTTGTTCGCAGGTGGAGAAAACTAACGACAGGTCAACGCATCTTTTTCATACTATGCGATATTCTGACGCCCGAACTGATGATACTGCTGATGGAAGTGTTCCTCATATCTGAGCAGAAACGAAAAGCGCTTATGTACGTGGATGAGGTTATAAGACAACGGGATGAAATCTTAAGGCAGAAAAAAGACCTTGCGCGACATGAGGCGCAGGTAGCAGTACTTCAGATGCGCCCACATTTTATCCATAATACGCTAATGAGCATATACTATCTCTGTCGGCAGGATGCAGACAAGGCTCAGCAGGTAATCCTCGATTTCAACCATTACCTGAAAAAGAACTTCACTGCTATTACCAGAGAAGATACTGTCCCATTTACGGAAGAGCTCGAGCACGCACGTGCCTATCTGGCAGTGGAAAAGGTTAGATTCCCCGACAAGTTGTTTGTGGAGCTCGATACTCCCGTTACAGTATTCAAACTGCCACCGCTTACACTCCAACCCATTGTTGAAAATTCAGTCAAATACGGTATCAGTCCTGACCTTGAACCGCTGTATCTTTCCATCATCACAGAGGAAGCTGATGATGGTATCTCAATCATTGTGGAGGATACCGGACCGGGCTATAACCCCTCAGATGATAATGCACCTCATATCGCACTCGATAATATCAGAGAACGTCTGAATACCATGTGTAATGGCACATTGGATATTACTCCGCGAAACGAAGGCGGGACCAAGGTAACGATAAGGATTCCGGTAAAATAAGAAAACCACTACTTTAAGAGTGGTTTTCAGACTGTAGACAAAGCCGGTTGCGAAACGAAGTTTTCGCAACCGATTTTTCTGTTTTGGACTATGTCGCAGCAAATCCGAACGAAAAAGAGTTAAATGGAGTGCCTATTATTCCCTTTCTTTGAAGCATTTTTGCAAGTTTCTTTAAATTTAGACAAGCGTAAGTAAGCCCGACTTTCATTTCCATTCGAGCTTTACCATACATTTGTGTATATCTAAAACCATGGTGTTCCTTGACTGTTCCAAAAAGTCTTTCTATCGTTTCTTTTCGTTGCTTATATAATTCTTTCATCCCAAGGGTGTGCCTTATATCTTCGCATTTCTCCATGTATTCTTCCCAGATATGTCTGGTAACAACTTTTACTTGGTCTCTGCTTTCCGTACATTGACTAAGGTATGGACATTTGGAACATATATATTTGCAACTCTTGTATTCTTTATAGCCATCTCTATTTGTTGTGCTGTATCGAAGAATCTGATTGTTAGGGCAAATGTAACAATCGTAGTATTCGTCATATACATATGCAAAAGTCAAGATAAAAATGTAGTTATTTTACTAAATAAAAATGTATGATATC
>CAMHMG010000331.1 GCA_946186175.1 uncultured Clostridia bacterium
GATGACCTGCAGAAGAGCAACGATGACTTGCAGAAAAAGTTGGATGATAATATAAGAAAACTAGCAGCTTCCTATATGGAACAGGATTCGTCCTTGACGGAAGACAAAGCTATGGAGATGGCAAGGGCAATTTTGGAGTAAGATATAGTATTGTTTCTTGCATCACCGGCTTCCACCTATACTACTGGTGTTATTCTTCCTGTTGATGGTGGATATACATCTATGTAATAGATTAATAAACTATTATTTACCTTAATATTCATCATAGAAAAGCGACAACTCTAAAGCCACACAAGAGCTTACTAATCGTAAAGTTAACCGGGACCGGTATTTGTTCATTTGAACAGGTATCGGTCTTTTTCTATAATATATCTTATCGGAAGGAAAGGGAGAGTTCTAGAACGGATCGGGTCTCATTTATATAAAGAAAGGGAGTGTTCCGGAAGGGAAAAGACTTTATTTTCATCCGGTAAGATAAGGAGAAAACGAGGTGTTACTTATGGGAAGAACTGTAGGCTATGTACGGGTGAGCACGCAAAATCAGAATGAGGACCGTCAGCTGGTGGCGATGCATGATATGGGGGTGGCGCAAAAGAACATTTATATAGATAAAATGTCAGGCAAAGACTTTGAGCGTCCAATGTATAAGAAAATGCTGCGGGCGCTCAAAAAGGATGATGTGGTGTATATTAAGAGTATAGATCGACTGGGGCGCAACTATGAGGAAGTGATAGACCAGTGGAAATATATAACAAAGAATAAAAAGGCGGATATTGTAGTGATTGACATGCCGATTCTTGACACACGGAGAGGGAAGGATCTTATGGGGACATTCCTGTCGGATATAGTATTGGCGTTGCTGTCGTATGTCAGTGAGACTGAGCGTGCGATGATCAGGAAGAGAGTGATTGAAGGAGTGGCTGCGGCAAAGGCAAGAGGGGTAAGGTTTGGGGTTCGTCCTAAGGAGGTGCCGGCAGAATTTGAAGCAGCATATATATTGTGGATCAAACATGAGGTGACTGTGACGGAAGCGGCTCGTCTTTGCAATATGCCAAGGTCATCATTCTATGATAAAGCGAGGCAGAGGAGAAATCGTGAGGAGGCAGAATAAGAAAGACCATTAATACCTTGTGATGGTAACACAGGAAGCTTTCGATTAATGATGATACTCGTGAAGAAATGCAGAAAGGAACAAGAAAATCAGAAGTATATACCATAAGGAAATGGATAAAATTGTATTATGAGTGTTTTAACGGTGAGGTACAATGAAAAATTGTGTCTAATCTGCAAAAATTTCACCTGAAGTCTTGATTTTGACATCTGATCTCGTTATACTGAAAGAACAGAGATGAAAAAAGTGTTCTAATCTGCAAAAAAATCAGAGGTGATTAAAATGTTTCCAAGAAGTCAATATTTGAAGGAGATCATTGATCTAAAGGATAATGGTCGGGTCAAGATCATCACAGGGCTACGCAGATGCGGAAAATCTGTACTTCTTTTTGAAATCTACAGAGACTACCTGATCAGTGAGGGTGTTGATGCTGAACAGATTATCGGTGTGGCCCTTGATGATTTAAGCAACGCAAAGTACAGAAACCCTATGGAACTTGATAAGTTTTTCCGTGAGAAGATAACCAATAGCAGCAAAAGGTACTATCTTTTTATTGATGAGATTCAGATGGTTTCAGAAATCCAAAATCCATATGTGGATGACCCCGAAGCTAAAATAGGCTTTGTAGATGTGGTGCTTGGCTTGATGAAAATCAAGAATGCAGATGTTTATATTACAGGAAGTAACTCGAAGATGCTGTCATCGGATATTCTCACCCAGTTCAGGGACAGAGGCGATGAAATAAGAGTATTTCCATTATCTTTTGCAGAGTTCTATGATGCTTACGAGGGGGATAAACGTGAAGCCTGGCAGGATTACTACACTTATGGTGGCATGCCGGTTGTCTTATCAATGGATACCCATGAGAAGAAGAGCAGATACCTTCGTGAATTGTTTGAAAGAACCTATTTGAAGGATGTTTTGGAAAGACATAAGGTTACGAACAACGAGGATGTTCTTGCTACTTTGTTAGATGTGATTGCATCGGGAGTGGGATCTCTCACCAATCCGAGCAGGCTGTCAAACACATTCAAAAGCGAAAGTGGGATCACAGTTGCTCCTGATACAATTGACAAATACCTTGGGTACTTCATGGATGCCTATCTGATTCAAAAGGCGGTAAGGTACGATGTGAAGGGAAGGAAATACATCAAGACACCTTCTAAGTATTACTACTCCGATCCGGGACTTAGAAATGCGAGGCTTAATTTCAGGCAGATTGAAGAAACACATCTTATGGAGAATGTGATCTACAATGATCTGATTCGCAGAGGATTCGATGTAGATGTCGGAGTGGTTGAAATCGCTACCATAGAGGATGGAAAGAAGATAAGGAAACAGCTGGAGGTCGACTTTGTGGTAAACAGAGGAAACGATAGATTTTACATCCAGTCTGCACTTACAATTGCAGATCCGGAAAAGAAAAAACAGGAAATTGCATCGCTTTTAAGAATTCCTGATTCCTTTAAGAAAATTGTTGTTGTCAGGGATTATCTTAAACCATATAAGGATGACAATGGAATCCAGTATGTTGGAATCGAACATTTCCTGAGGGATGAAAGTATTCTCACAAGCTAAGATACAAATAGCAAACAGAGATGGAACGTTCTATTCTAAAACATTCTATACCTACAATGCATATAATATAATTTAATGATTTAATTGATATATGAAGCAATTACAGTAAGAACATTAAAAATTAAATACAGAATAAGAAAGACCATCCGAGTAGGTATAGTTACTCGGATGGTCTTTTTTATTATCAAGTACACATTCTACTATTTATT
>CAMHMG010000332.1 GCA_946186175.1 uncultured Clostridia bacterium
CATTCTGATTAGGATCTTTTAATGACACAATCCGTCCAAGGCTGTCAAATACAACTGAAGACACACCGTTATCTGCGTCAGTCACTTTATAATTACGTCCTTCTGTGTTGTAATAAGTGGTTTGTGGAGTAAACGATCCCGTTCCACGATAGGTTTCGGTATATGGCTTATCGTTTAAATGTACACAAGACGATACAGGTATGGTGTTACCGATATTAGCAATCAACATAGTGATTAACATTATCCATGATATAATTTTCTGAAATATAATATTTATGTACATATCGACACCTTTGTAATCAATAAATCCTAAGTTTGAAAAGATAATTTTACTATATCACACATTAGTGGTAATAAATATATAAATTTTCTCTTTTAAGATATAGATTTATTCAGTTAAACATCTAACATTCAAGAACGCATCCAAAAAGAAAAACATTCCAACACGGGGACGCTCTCGCTTAGTTGTTCGCGCTTCGGTACATAAGGCACCAAAGTACGGTGTCTAAGTACCAGCGGTCACAAATACCCCTTGTTGGAATTTGTTTTTCTTTTTGAATGCTGTAATAATGACAATTATAGTGTCATATTTTACCAAGTACTATTTTCATCATCAATAAAACACGATATTATTTCTGCTAAATCACCTTAAAAATGATGACTTTTAAAATGAAATGCTTTGATTGAAAAATCATGATAAAATACATTGAAAAACATAAATCACAGTACTGTTTAACGTAAACTATCTAAATATTGAAACGTGGAAACTCATCATTAATCAATTCAAACTTAATGTATTTTTCAATCAGATTATCGCGTTCATCATATGATAAAAGTGCATCCCACTCTCCTTGCTTATGTGTGTATTTTTTTAACTTTAAGTTACTGAAATAATTTATTAACTCAATATATTGTTCACATAAAATACCCGTAAGTTGATCCTTCCAAGTATTAATAAGTATCTTTAACTCATTTTCACTTTTTTGATATGAAAGTGTGCTATCACTATCTCTATAAAAATCTGCACTTGATAGATATTCTATAATATTACGCATAATAGCATCTTCTGTATTTTGTGCATAATATACACCATATAATTCGGACGATTCACATAAGCCAACTGCATAATTATTATTTAATTCATTATAAATCCATACCCAGTTATCATATCTTGCTGTATGAGCAAACGGAATAAGTGAATCAATTTCGCCTTCTTCATATTGATAATTTGATATTTGGTCAATCGTAATCCATTCCATATCATCTATCCAAAGATAATTATAACGTTCTAATAATCCTAAATTGTTCATATTTAAGTATATTGTTGGTATTTTAAACGCTTTTTTCATAAGAATCCTCTCCTCAAAAACCATTGTCTATAGCAAATTTTTTTGTAGCCTTGGCTAATTCAGCTATTTTATCCCTCGGAACCCCAGCTGCTTTCATAATTTCAATGTTATCTAATATATTTCTACGCCAAGATACACCCTTTAAATTTGTTTTATTTAACCCCAATGCACGTTGTTGGTTTGTTATATATTTATGCATTGGATCTTCATACAAAGCAATCGCCGGATTTTGTCTTGATATTTTATCTCCACGTACAGCCTTCTCGTTGGCTTCTAACCAAGCATTTTGTAACAGTTCATGTCCCGAAAGATTATCACCAGGATGATTTCTAAATTCTCCATATGGAGCAATATCATATTGTTTTAACGAACTACTTCCGCCTTTCCCAAATGGACAAACAATATAACCTCTATTTCTGTTCTTCATCATACCGCCACTACCGGCTGATATGTTTTCTCCGCTTATTCCAGAACTTTTCTCAACCTTACCTGAAACACTATCAGCAACATCAGCAACTGTTGTCTTAGTTTTTACATCTGACATCTTTGTAAGGCTTGTTACGTCTTTCATCAGACTGCTGGCTGACATTGTTGCCAATGCTCCAAGGGCTAGTGCCCCTACTGCTTTCTTTGCAACACTCCATGTGAGTTTTCCACCATTAACTGCATACTCTGCCTTTGCGTCACCTGCAAGCTTAAGTGATTCAGAAGCTGTCTGGACAGTCATAAAGCCTTTTCCTGCATACTTCATTGCCTGTCCTATTATGTTTCCTGCCTTAGCAAACTTAGTAGCTTTAGATACACCTGCTATAGCAGTTCCTACTGCCGGTAATGCGCAGGCAAGTGATACTGCTGCCTGTCCCCACTTACCTTCAAGAGCATATACACCTGCATTGATTACGTCAGCACCATCAAAGACAAGTCCTGCTATATCTAACGCATTATGAAGCCATTGATACTTACTTGCATCACCCTGATCATTAGCATTCTCTCCACATAGGCCGAATGGATCGACCATACTTACAGGATTACCTTCACAGTATGCATATCTGTTAAGTCCCTGACCGTTACTGATATCTCCCACCTTGATATCCTGATTGATGAATCTTTTGATATCAGGGTTATAATATCTCGCACGCATATAATAGAGACCGTTGCTGTCTGTCACAACACCATAACTTCCGTTATAGAGGAATCTTATGTTGTTGACTACTTCTGTCAGAAGTTCTCCGTATGTTCCATATGCAAACTTCTCTGGTTTTAAAAAATCTTATTCTGTTGTTATATATCCTCTTCAGCTACCCATGATAAAAATGCAGTTTCTTCACTTCCACTCTTCACTATACGATTCTTATGCATCATAACTCCATATCCATGCTCATCATCCCAGGTACATGAAAAAGAAAAACCTATATACGACAAGTTATCTTTTTCAATATCTAAAATATAAATACGTTTAGGAAGTATTAGTTTACTGAAATCATAAATACTATTAACA
>CAMHMG010000333.1 GCA_946186175.1 uncultured Clostridia bacterium
TGCTTTCTGATTGCCCGTGATCACATGGGTATTATTCCTTTATATATCGGTTATGGTAACTATACAGAACTCGGGACTATAAAAATTGCAAAACATACAGATGATGGAGGAGAGGATGCTTATTCTACACTTCCTGCTTCTTTTGACAATTTGCCGGACGGCTATTATTCTTTATGGCAGTCGGCAGATGCTTACGAAGCTGTTAAACGTGTTTCGGATGAAACACATTCAGATATATTTAGGGATTTAAATGATATAGCAAATGATTTGTCAATCTTCGAAAAATATTCTGATGATTCTGTACTAGGAGAATCATTACTATGTGATGATTTAAAAGAACGAATAAGATCAGCAGAGGATTATG
Organism: uncultured Clostridia bacterium; assembly: GCA_946186175.1. Lineage (GTDB taxonomy): Bacteria > Bacillota > Clostridia > Lachnospirales > Lachnospiraceae > CAG-590. Next base: position 365 of record CAMHMG010000333.1, read on the forward strand.
ATAAAAATTCATGGAAATCTGCATTGTATAGAGGATTACTAAATCAGTTAGATGATTATAAAGAATGGTTGGTACAGATATGCTGATGACAGCAACAAGTATCTTTATGATTATGTTGAGATAAACGTTAAGTGATTATTCTGAAAATAATATAGAATTTTTGGGTAAGCAAAGAGTATGTAATGGATTTGATCTAACCTAAAAAAGCAAAGCGACATATAACAAGAGAAAACATGGGGCCAAATGCGGCATGAGTAAGTGAATCATTAAAACCACGATTTTGTATCGTTGCGTGTTGGCTTCGTGTGTTTATATCGTAATTTGCTGATGATGGTAGTTTGTGGTAGAATAATCAGTATCATGGCAACAAAAAATCTTGAGTTTGGAGGAGAATTATGGCAATACCAACCAGTATTCATAATTTACTTTCTGGAAAAGTAGTTGAATGGGCACGAATTGAATTTAAGACCACATGGGATCCGGAAGCATCCTTGAAAACTATCTGCGCATTTGCTAATGATCTGGATAACTGGGGCGGAGGATATGTTGTCATAGGCGTTAATGAAAAGGATGGTATTCCGCTGCGCCCGTTAGTTGGTGTTCCTTTGGACAAGGTTGATGCATGGCAGAAGAACATATTTGAAAAATGTAAGTTGATTAGCCCGGATTATACACCCATTATTGGTATAGAAGAATACGAGAATAAGACATTTATTGTTATATAGTGTCCCGGAGGTTATGGAAGACCATATTCCTCTCCCAAAACAATGGCAAAAGGTAATAGGGAGAAGATAAGCTATATTCGAAAGGGCTCTCTGACGGTAGCACCTAATGAAGACGAGTTAAAGGATCTGTATTCTCTCTCAAATAGAACACCTTATGATGACCAGGTGAATCATAAGGCGGAGATAACCGATTTGAATTATACGCTTATCAAGTCTTATCTGCATGAGATAGGAAGTGAAATGTATGCTGATGCTGATAACATGGATTTTACAGAGTTATGCCGCAGCATGCATCTGATAAGTGACCTGCCGGAATATGTGAAGCCGAGAAATGTTGCTCTGATGTTCTTTAATTCAGAACCGGAGAGGTTCTTTCCCTATGCGCAGATAGATGTAGTGCAGTTTCCTGATGGAGAGGGCGGCGACAAGATTGTGGAGCAGATATTCAAGGGACCGCTTCATGAACAGTTAAGAGCTGCATTGCGTTATATCAAAAATGTTATAATCACGGAAAAGATAATCAAATACCCTGATCGCGCAGAGGCAGACCGTTTCTATAATTATCCCTATGCTGCAATTGAAGAGGCATTGGCAAATGCATAACACAAGGCATACGATGAACGGGAGCCAATAGAGGTGCGTGTTACAAGAGACATGATAGAGATAATCTCACATCCCGGACCGGACAGATCAGTTACAATAGAGGGTCTGAAGACATTTAAGGTGTATAGCAGAAGATATAGAAATCGTCGTATCGGCGAATTCCTAAAGGATCTTCATCTGACTGAGGGACGAAACACCGGTTTCAAGAAGATATTAGATGCTTTGAAAGTAAATGGTTCCCCATTGCCGGAATTTGAGACTGATGAAGCACATGATTATTTTGTTTCCCGCTTTTTTGTTAGAGAGGGATTCTATGATGATATAGATTCTGAGGGAAATGAGAATACATCTGAGAAAAAAGTTGCGATAAAAAGTGGCGAAAAAAAGCGACGGAAAAAAGTACTGAAAAAAGTACTGAAAAAAAGTACCGAAAAAAGTACTGAAAAAAAGATTACCGAAAAAACCATGCAGAATTATAATGCTATATTAGATTATATGCAGTACGGAGAATGGTAAAACATTAGACTTTATTGAGGTGCTTGATGTTAAGGATTCTCGTATAAGAAAAATTCTTAACGAATTAGAAGCAAAGGGAGAATTAATATCTAAAGGATCAACTAAAGGGAAAGTATATCAGAAGGTTGAAAAATAGAAACACAAATAATTAGTCGAGATTGATGCAAACAAGTCAGAAAGAACTATCGTATTAGTTATAATTAACCAGAGCGATAGTTCTTTCGTTTTAACAATTATTATAATGAATATGTCATTCTAATATCTTTTCAATAAAACGCTTCAAGCATATACAATTAATTCCAGTAGTATCAGGATTGATAATTCTTAATATATGAGTGACGCCAAAAAAGGGATTATTGCGGCGGGGTTCTTCTATTGTATATGTGCATTTACTGTTCATTTCAGGTGAAATAGTATAATCCCAACATATTACAATATCCATTTCTGTTGGCCTTTTTGATGTTTCCGGTTTTAAAATGTCATAAAATAATTCGTTAAGCCCAAATTTGTATTCTGTACATAGAACGTTTTCAGCATGATGTTTGCAACATTTTCTTAAGAAATGAA
>CAMHMG010000334.1 GCA_946186175.1 uncultured Clostridia bacterium
CGAGCTTAATTCGTTAACTTTCATAGTAAAAACGGCAGTTAATTTCGTTCGCGGGTATAATAATAGTTGGATTTATGAAGCATAGTTGAATAGATACGAAAATTTTGTTTTAGGAGGAAACTGAAATGCTTACAATGGACAAGTTTGAAGAAGCTTATAATACAGTGCAAAAGGTAGTTAATCCTACTAAGCTTATATACAGTGAATATTTCAGTGAGATTTCCGGCAATAAAGTGTATTTCAAACCGGAAAATCTTCAAGTTACAGGTGCTTATAAGATACGAGGTGCTTATTATAAGATATCTACACTTTCAGAAGAGGAGAGAAGTAAAGGTCTTATCACAGCATCTGCGGGAAATCATGCACAGGGTGTTGCTTTTGCAGCAAAGGCGTATGGAGTTAAGGCGACGATTGTAATGCCTACAACAACGCCTCTTATCAAGGTCAACCGTACTAAATCATACGGTGCAGAGGTCATTCTTTATGGTGATGTATATGATGAGTCCTGCCAGTATGCGCTTGAACTTGCGCAGGACAAAGGACTTACATTTATTCATCCGTTTGATGATCTTGATGTAGCATGCGGACAGGGTTCTATTGCAATGGAGATTATTAAGGAGCTTCCGACCGTTGACTATATTCTTGTTCCTATCGGTGGAGGCGGACTTGCAACAGGTGTGTCTACCTTTGCCAAAATGTTGAATCCACATATCAAGGTTATAGGTGTTGAGCCGGCGGGTGCTGCATGTATGAAGGAATCTCTTAAGAATGGAAAAGTCACAACGCTTCCAACAGTTGATACGATTGCTGACGGTACAGCGGTTAAGACTCCGGGAAACAATATCTTCCCGTATATTCAGGAGAATATTGATGAGATAATAACAGTAGATGACAGTGAGCTTATAGTTGCATTTCTTGATATGCTTGAGAATCATAAGATGCTTGTAGAAAATTCAGGTTTGCTTACAGCTGCAGCTGTTAAGAATCTTCCGTTTAAGGATAAGAAGGTCGTAAGTATACTAAGTGGCGGTAATATGGATGTTATCACCTTTGCTTCCGTTGTACAGCATGGACTTATCGCAAGAAGCAGGATATTCACTGTTTCGGTTCTCCTTCCGGATAAGCCGGGCGAACTTAAGAATGTTAGCTCAATAATTGCTGATCTTCAGGGTAATATAATTAAGCTTGAGCATAACCAGTTCGTAAACCTTAATAGAAATGCTGCTGTTGAGCTTATAATCACTATGGAGGCGTTTGGTCCTGAGCATAAGGAAAATATTATGCATGTGCTTGCTGAGAAGGGATATAATCCTGTTGAGAAGAATCCGAAGAGTATATATTAAAAGAAAAACTGTCATTCGATAACAATTATAAAATGTATCTGATGACAGTTTTTATATTATTTGATTAAGATTTTAATTAATAATTAATTTATAAATCTTTATGAAATCAACTAATAATACATTTATCAGATCCTAAATGTATTGATAAAGTCTTCAATTCGATTAGAAGATTCGGCAACAGTCTGGGCGCTCTGGTCAACTTCCTTACTTTCGGTTGCAACCTGAATGGCAGATGATACAACGAGGTCTACGTTTTCAGTTACTTCGATAGAGCTTGCTGACTGCTCCTGTGAAATGGCGGCAACAGTAGCTGCAATATCATTGACATCATTCATCATACTAATCATATCTTCAATGGTATGCCCTGCTTGATCAAGATCACGGAAGATACCTGCAAATGCTTCACCGGCTTTTGTAACAGAATCGGTTCCCCGCGAAATCTCCTCTGTGTTTAATCGTGATTTTTCAGCTAGGGATTTGATCTGGTTTGTTATATCAGCTATGATGCTTGCAATCTCGGTAGTAGCATTAGTACTTTCATTTGCAAGATTACCAATTTCATCTGCAACAACTGCAAATCCTTTGCCGGCATCACCGGCACGTGCAGCTTCAATTGAAGCGTTTAATGACAGTAAGTTTGTCTGTGAAGAAATGGAATCAATCATCTCTATGATGGAATTGATCTTTTGTGCTGATTCGCTGACGCGGAGTACGACATCATTCATATCTGACATTGACTCTGTTACCTGAGACATGCTTTCCGTGAGGTTTTCCATATTATTCTGTCCTCTGTTTGCTTCCTCTAATAATTCACGCATGGTAATACTTGTTTCATTACCCTTTTCTGTAAGATCATGTACAGACTGGGCGAGTGTTGTTGCATTCTCGGCAAGTTCATATACTGAATCAGAAATTCCGCTCATTGTATCACGTATCTGTTCCATTGATTTACTTTGTTCATTTGCCTGATTATTAAGATTACCTGATACATCCTGACTGGTTCTGGCTTCATCTGAGAGCTGCTTAGTAACAGTCTGCATATCACTTAAGGTATTTCTCATTGTATCTACATAAGTGTTCATATATCGGTTCATTACCCCGATCTCGTCGTCGCCGCTTTGATCAATAGTAACGGTAAAATCACCTTTGGTTATATGTTCTATATTATCTATAAGTTTTGCAACAGGGAGGGAAATGTGGCGCTTTGTAAGGGCAAGCATAACGCTTCCGATTATTACGAGCATAATTATCATTACTATCCAACATATTGTCTGGAAGACATTCATGGATTTTAATACGTCTTTTTTGTTAACCGATGATATCATTGTCCATGGAGTTCCCGGTACTTCAGATACAGCTATATAATAAATGTTTCCATCAGCTTTGGCTTCATAGATGCCTGAGCCTGACTTAATGCAATTAGCA
>CAMHMG010000335.1 GCA_946186175.1 uncultured Clostridia bacterium
TATAATATGATGAATATAATATTAAGTTACATTAAGAGATATAGTTTGTTTGCTTATTATCGGAAACAGTAGTATAATAAAGAGGTATTTTCACTAACATAGGTATAAGTTTTGATATGGAGATTGAATATGAATACAAGGAAAAGCTATGAGATATCATTATTTATTATAATTATGATAATGTTAAACTTTTGTGGAAAAGTAATAGCTAATAACTTTTCTCTACCTCTTTGGTTAGATTCAGTGGGTACGGTTTTTGCCGCTTATATATGTGATCCATTCTGCGGAGCTGTTGTTGGTTTTGCCGGGAATCTTATGTATGGTATTAAAGACCCCATATCAATAATATATGGAATTACTAATATTACAATTGCTTTATGTGTTGGTTATGCAGTTAAGAAGAAATGGTTTGATACTGTATTCGGAACACTGACGGCAAGTGTTATGGTTACTTTTTTTTCTGTTGTTATTTCTACTCCAATCAATTATTTCACCGGCAATGGAATGACCGGTAACATATGGGGAGACGGCGTAATCTGTTACCTTATTGAAAATGATGTCAAACCTATAGTGGCTTATATTGTTGGAGAATTCTATATGGATTTTCTTGATAAAGTAACTACAATGTTTTTACTTTACATTTCTATCAAATTTGTTCATTTCAAAAGAAGGAAAATGAAAGTAAATCTTTTGTTGACTGTTATTATCCTTTCATTAAGTGTGCTTTCAACTAATGATGTTGTCAAAGCCGCTTCATCTACCGTTTACAATAATAATATTCAAGTAGTATATAGCAGTGATAACGGTCTGCCTTGTGGTGAAGCTAACGATGTGATACAGACTAATGATGGTATTTTGTGGGTTGGAACATATGCCGGATTGTATCGCTATAATGGTACTGAATTCAAATGGATGAGTAATTATGACACTGTCAGAAATGTCAATTGTCTCTTTATGGATGAAGAGGGCAGACTATGGATAGGAACTAATGATAACGGTCTTGCAATCGCTATTAATGAGAAGGTGAACAATGTTGTTGATGTAAGTAATGGACTTCCTGCCAATTCCGTAAGAAGCATTACAAAGTCTTCTGATGGTAATTATTATATTGGAACTACATCAAGCCTGCAGGTGATGACACTTGACGGCGGTCTTGATATGGTTGCGGATATTCCAGAGGTCGTATATGCACACAGTATGTCTGCAGATAAGAATAATAATGTTGCCGTTGTTACCAATGATGGGGATCTGTTCATTATTAATGGAACTAAGATAATGGCAAAACGCAGATTAGATAATGAACAGGAGATATACAAATGTGTTACATTTAGTGATTCTGGCATGTTATATGTGGGTACTTCATCTAATAAGATAATCAGCTATGACGTTTCCGGTGGAAAGCTTTCCAAAAAGGGAGTGCTCAAGTGTGGCGAGCTTAATGTTATTAACAAGATACATTTTACTGATGATGGGTTAATGTTTATCTGTTCCGATAATGGTATAGGATATCTTGATCTATTCAAAACTTTTCACTATATCAATACAGGTAATTTTAATAATTCAATTGATAACATGACAGTCGATTATCAGGGTAATCTTTGGTTTTCATCATCAAGACTGGGACTGCTCAAACTTTCACATTCTCCGTTTGCGGATATATACCGGTTAGCCGGTATGAAAGGAAAGGTTGTCAATTCTGTTACTAAATGGCAGAATGATCTCTATGTTGGAACAGATAATGGCCTTGATGTTGTTGAACTGGAAGCTGATAAACAAGTTGAAAATGATTTGACAAAAATGCTTAGTGATATACGAATCAGATGTCTTAAGGTAGATTCTGAAGATAATCTTTGGATATGTACGTATGGTAAAGGTCTGTTCTGTGTTACAAAGGATGGAGAGATTAATACTTTTGACAGTAACGATAATAAGTTTGGTGATTGGGTAAGAGTAGCAATAGAGTTGTCTGATGGGACAATTGCAGCATCTTCTGATATAGGTCTTGGCTTTTTCTCAAAGGAATCCGTCAAAAAAACAATCACATATAATAAAGGAATCGGTAAAGACATGATATTGTGTATTGCCGAATTATCGGATGGCAGAATATTGTGTGGAACAGATGGTGATGGAATTGCTATAGTTGAAGATGGAGAGGTAACAGGAAGATTTAATATAGATAATGGCTTAAGCTCTAACGTGGTTTTGAGAATAGTTGAGGATCCGGTTGAAAAGGGTGCATATATAGTGACAAGCAATGGTCTGTGTTATATGGACAGATATGATAATATCAATCTTTTGGAAAATTTCCCATACTACAATAATTATGATGTATGGGCAGGTGAAGATGGAGAATTATTTGTGCTAAGTAGTGCAGGAATATATGTTATTCATCGTGATCAGATCATTCATTCAAACAAAAAACCGGAATATGAGCTGCTCAATTCTAAGAGGGGACTTAAAGCAACTCTAACTGCTAATTCATGGAATTATATTGATAACAACGGTTATTTATACCTTTCTTGTGATAACGGAGTATATCGAATGAACATCAATGATTTTGGTGTTACAAGAAAATCATATCGTATGATGATATCTTCAATTAATTTAGATGGTGAACCTAATGAATTAGAGCGTGGGGAACAATTTGTTATAGGCAGGGATATATCTAAGATGGAGATTATTCCGGAGGTTATCAATTATACAGTTGAAGATCCTACTGTACAATATTATCTTGA
>CAMHMG010000336.1 GCA_946186175.1 uncultured Clostridia bacterium
CTTGGCCGCTTGAATGGTTTTCAGGTTCCGGGATTGGGCTACCTTCTCCAGGAAGCCCCCCTGCGCCGCCATAAAGAAGATGATGACGGTCTGGATGATCAGATAGATCTGGTTGGGAATCCCCGCCAGCTCCATGCCAAGATGCCCGTTGAAATACACCCATACGTCATCGTCGCCTGCAAATGTCAAAAAGCTTAAATCGGGTTTGAAAAAATACATTAATGAATATATTGAGAAAGTCGAAAATACATATCCTGAATTATCAGCAGGAGCAATTTTCGTTCTTTCTTACGCTGAACAGTCTGCAGCTAATTCAGGAAATGAGAATATTGAGATAAGACATATCCTGCATGGAATATGGCAGCTTGAGGAATCATATGCCGTATATTACATGGAAAAGCAGGGAATTAATGAAGCGGATCTGCTTAGTATGATGGCAGAGATATCTGATGATATTAATGATATTGAAAACGATATTACCGCTTATAATAAATCAAATGACGAAGACGCAGACAATGATATTAACATTTATATTGATTTCTCAACCATGGGAATGGGTATGCCGGGAAAATCATCAGGTAAAAAGAAAAACAAATCAAATTCATTGAAAAATCTGGCTCCTTGTATGAATGATAATGTTGACAGTGTCAATCCTTTGATTGGAAGAAATGAGGAACTTGAACGTACTATTCAGATTCTTTGCAGAAAAGATAAGAACAATCCGTTGCATATAGGCGAACCGGGCGTTGGTAAAACCGCTATCACCTATGGTTTGGTCAAGCGTATTAATGATGGTGATGTACCTGAGGAATTAATAGGCAGTAAAGTATTTTCATTAGATCTTGGCGGAATGCTTGCCGGAACTCAATATCGTGGAGATTTTGAGAAGAGATTTAAGAAAGTGATTTCAGAGATTGAAAAACAGGAAAAACCAATAATATATATCGATGAGATACACAATCTTGCAGGTGCAGGTGCTGCTGGCGAGAGCTCATTTGATGCAGGTAACATGTTAAAACCATATCTTTCGTCAGGTCATATAAGATTCATCGGTGCTACGACATTTGAGGAATACAAGAAGTACTTTGAGAAGAACAAAAGTCTTGTAAGAAGATTTCAAAATGTTGAGATCAAAGAACCGTCAGAGGAAGAGACGTTTAGAATTCTTAAAGGACTTCAAAGCAGTTATGAGGAATTCCATCATGTAAGATATGATGATGAAGTATTACGATATGCTGTTACTATGAGTGCTAAGCATATAAATGAACGTTATCTGCCGGACAAAGCAATCGATCTTATCGATGAGGCAGGAGCATATTGTAAGCTTAATTCTCGTATTAAAAATAATGTTAATAATAAGATATTCGATAATTCCAATGAAAATGTAACAGATAATAACTCAGATGTTTCAAGTGATAATCAGATTAATACTATGGAATACGGAATCGTAGATAAGGACATAATCAACAGCGTACTTACCAAAATATGCCGCGTTCCTATCGAGACAGTTAACACTGAGGATACAGAAGGTCTTGTCAATCTTGATGATAAGATGAAGGGATTGATATTCGGTCAGGATGAGGCTATCTCACAGGTTGTCAATGCTATCAAGTTTTCTAAGGCAGGACTTTTGGAGGAAGATAAACCACTTGCAAGTCTTTTGTTTGTAGGTCCTACAGGAGTCGGTAAAACCGAGGTTGCGAAAACTTTGGCAAAACAGTTAGGCGTCAAACTTATACGTTTCGATATGAGTGAATACGGAGAGAAGCATGCTGTAGCTAAGCTTATCGGCTCACCTGCGGGTTATGTAGGATATGAGGAAGGGGGACTTCTCACAGAAGAGATAAGAAAGAATCCTTTTGCCGTATTGCTCCTTGACGAAATCGAGAAGGCTCATTTTGATATATATAATATTCTTCTTCAGGTTATGGATTATGCTACACTTACTGATAATCAGGGCAGAAAAGCTGATTTTCGCAATGTGGTCATAATCATGACTTCTAATGCCGGTGCTAACAGAATTGGTAAAGCCGGAATTGGTTTTTCATCTGTGAAATACGATAGCAGCGTTATAATGGATGAGGTTGAGCGAACATTTCAACCGGAATTTAGAAACCGCCTTAACAGAATAGTTGTTTTTAACGGTATGGATGATAACATGGCTGAAAGGATCGTGGAGAAAAAACTTGGAGAACTTAAAGGACTGCTTATTAAACGCAACATTTCTATGAATGTGGATGAGGCAGCATTTAAACTGATCAAGAAAAAAGGCGTAAGTGAAGAGTTCGGCGCACGAGAGATTGACCGTATCATCCGTAACGAGATCAAGCCTTTGCTGGTTGATGACATACTGTTTGGTAAGTTGAAAGATGGGGGAGAACTTACAATCACTGCTGAAGATGGACATTTTAATGCTATTATTTTCGATTATAGCAAATGGTAGTAATAGTATTAATAGCGGTTTATTTGAATTCGTTATATATGATTAATAGGAGATTCATTTATGATTACCACATATTATAGTGCATTATTTGTGCTGTCGATGATATTCTTAATATTATATGTTTGTATATGGCATAAGCATTTTGATATCACTTTTACTATGTTTTTTACATTGGTTCCGATATCATGTTTAGGATATGTTTTATATACAGAAGCTGACAGCACTTATACG
>CAMHMG010000337.1 GCA_946186175.1 uncultured Clostridia bacterium
AATATATGCAGATCGCCTATGGCAGAATTTATTATGAAAGATATGGTGAAGAAATGTAGACTTTCTGATTCATTTATTATTAAGTCTGCAGCTACAAGCACGGAAGAAATATGGGGTGCAAGAGGGAACCCTGTATATCCTCCGGCGAAAAAAGAGCTTGCAAAACATGGGATATCATGTGATGGCAAATATGCGGTTCAGATTACAAAAGAGGATTATAAAAAATACGATTACTTAATCGGTATGGACTCGGCAAATATCCGTAATATGGAGAGAATCTGCGGAGGAGATCCGGAGAGAAAGATGTACCGCCTGTTATCATTTGCGAGTATTAACAGAGATGTAGCAGATCCCTGGTACACCGGAGACTTCAAGACGACATATTATGATGTGTGTCTGGGATGTAGTGCATTTCTGGAATATGTGCTGACAAGTGGTTATTCACAATAGATAATTATTACGCTGCGAATAGTTCTAACAGCAAACGTGTAAAATTGTAAGAATTAAAAAGTTGCTTGTTATATAAATGAATAAGTATAATTATATATACAACAGTATGATAATGTTGGGAGCGTTTTGAAATAATGGCAGATACAATATTGATAGTAGAAGATGAAAAGGAAATTGCGGATCTTTTGAATGTATATTTAACTAACGAGGGCTACTCTGTAATTAAAGCAGAGTGCAGCAAGGATGCAATTTCTTATGTTGAGAACAATGAAATAGATCTTATGTTGTTAGACATAATGTTGCCTGATATAGATGGTCTTACTCTGTGCAGGCAGTTAAGGGAAAAATATATGTTTCCCATAATAATGCTTACGGCAAGGTCTTCAGACATGGACAAGATTAACGGGTTGTCAATGGGGGCTGACGACTATATTACGAAACCATTTAATCCGTTAGAGGTTGTGGCCAGAGTTAAGACACAACTTAGGCGTTATACACGATATAATATTTCAGAGGCTGAGTCTGTAAATGAATTTGACAGGGATGGCTTATATGTATGTAAGGACAGCCATAAATGTGAGCTCTATGGAAAAGAACTTTCACTTACGCCTATTGAATTTGATATTTTGTGGTATCTGTGTGAGAGAAAGGGTGTAGTGGTATCTTCTGAAGAACTCTTTGAAAATGTATGGAAAGAGAAATATTTTACCAACAGTAATAACACGGTGATGGCTCATATTGCAAGGCTTAGAGAGAAATTGGGTGACGAGCCGAGACATCCAAAGTTTGTTAAGACTGTTTGGGGTGTCGGATATAAGATTGAAGCATAAGAGGACCGTTATGGATTGTGTTATGGTTGATTTTGTAATACAAGTCTGCGATAGATTTGTTGATTAGCCGTTGAATGGAGATTGGAATGGAAAAAGATAGTACAACCAGGCGCGTATGGAAGATAGCAAAGTATATATTGATTCCCGCAGCCATTATGTTAATTTGTTTTATCATTTATGAGCTTGTCGATGCTTCATCTGAAGGATTATTGGCGGATTGGTTTGATAAAAGATTTGTATATGAATATACAGTACAAGATGCCAGTGGTGCTGACGTGATAGTGCGTACTTTTTCATGGTATGCAATAAAATTTTTTGTAATGGAAGTAGTGCTTATAATCGTGCCGCTGATATGTGTTATTGTATTGTGGATTGTTGATGTAAAAAAGAAAAAGGTAAAGAGAGAAAGTGCAAGACAGATTGCTGATTATATTACAAGATTTATTATAAATGCTGAACCTATGCCTGCGGATATTCCCGGAGAATATGCAGAAGTATTTGCAAAATTATCCGAGGTCAAATATGAAGAGAATAGAAGAGAACAGGAACTTCTTTCTGAGACTCAAAGAAGGGATGACTTAGTAACATATCTTGCACATGATCTCAAAACACCGCTTACCAGTGTAATAGGCTATCTTATGTTACTTAAGGATGAACCGGAGCTTTCTGATGAGATGAGAAACCGTTACACAAATATTGCCGTTAAAAAATCAGAGAGACTTGAGGTTCTGATAAATGAGCTGTTCGAGATAACAAGATACAACATTCATAATGTGGAACTTGAAAAAGGAAATGTTAACCTGTCATTAATGCTTGAACAGATAGTGTTTGAATTTGAACCTACCTTGGCAGAGAAGCATCTACGATTTGAAACTGATATCGAAGACGGAATTGAAGTGTATATCGATGCCGACAGGATGGAACGTGTTGTTGACAATCTTATCAGAAATGCGGTTCATTACAGTTATAATGATACAGAGATTAAGGTTTCCCTTAAGCAAAGTGATGAAAATGAACTTGAAAAAACTAAGGTATTTCTTATGGTTGAGAATCATGGTAAGACAATACCGAAAGATAAATTAGAGAGATTGTTTGAACAATTTTATCGTGTGGATTCCTCAAGGAGCAGTGCTACAGGCGGCTCGGGGCTGGGTCTTGCGATTGCCAAGCAGTTAGTCGAAGCACATGGTGGAACTATATCTGTTGACAGTGAAAATGAAATGATAAAGTTTGTAGTTGAACTACCTAAAAAAACATCGTAAGAAAATCACAAGATTTTGATCAGAAATACACAAGATAATATAGAGAAATGCTTTAAAAACTATAACTGTATATTTGTTACATTATATGTACCGGATGACAACTCCGGTACATTTTTTGTTG
>CAMHMG010000338.1 GCA_946186175.1 uncultured Clostridia bacterium
AAAACTGGCTGAAAGTCAGTAATTACAGGGATTTTCTGTTATTCAGCAGACACTAATTACTTTGGTTACTACTATTCTTTAACCAATGCTCTTGCAAAACTCTAGCGCGGCCGCGGTATTGCGCAGCAATTAACTCCATCTCCGCGGTCGATAGTACCTGTAGGTGTATCTTCTGTTTTGCAAACAAATGAGATTTCTTCATCAGTCTTTCCAATAAAGAAAAACTCTGTATCAAAGCAAATGTCCTTTATACTATTGACTTTACACACCGTTAAGTTATGTGATAATCTCTTTAATTCCATATCAACTTCATAGTCATTTTAATTAAAAGTTATTTCAAAAATGCCTTAACAGCATTCACAAACTCCTCAGGTAATTGTCCCTGCGGGGAGTGACCGCAACCTTCCACCTGATGAAATTCCACTTTAGGAGCTGTGATACTATCTGCATATTCTTCAACAAGCCCTACAGGAGTGACCCAATCACATGATCCCGATATAAACAGAACCGGCATTTGATATGTATCGTTTGTTTCAAAAGCATTAAAGTCCATCATATAGGAACCAAGAGGATCTTCCACCAGCTTATTGTACTCTGAAAAATCACCCATTACCGCTCTCATCTGGACCATGTACCATCTGATATCATCAACACCGGCTATGGGACTCGTAAGACCGGCCATTGTTGAAATATCCTTTGTTACGGTCTGTGGATGATATTTATCAACATGATTTCTCAGATTTATGAGATTTGCAATACTTTTATCAGACATAAATTCGGCATATGCCTTTTCCATCTCTGAAGTATCATCACCCTGTTCCCTGGCTATCTTAAGGGCGTCTTCATATGAGTATGTTTCTCCATAATAATCCTTTTCGTTAACACACTGGCCAACGCCGATATATGCGGATACCTTTTCGGGATGAGTCAGAACATATCTGCTTCCGAGCATGCTTCCGTATGAATGACCGAGGATGATTACTTTCTCCTGTCCGAACCTGTCACAAAGATAATCCGTGAGTGCGTCAAGATCCTTAAGCTGCTGCTCAAACGTCAGTGTCTTGTTATCCGGATCCGTATCAACATTTCTATAATATGATCTGCCGCAACCGCGCTCATCCCAGCTCACAACTGTATAGTCATCGGTAAGATAGTCCTGCCAGCAATAGTCAATATACGTTGTGGGTGCCCCCGGCCCCCCATGAAGCGAAATTATAACGGGATTAGATGCATCCTTTCCGATAATGCTTATGTATTCCTCCTGATCGTTCAACGTTACATAAATCTGCTCATTCACGCCGTCTTTATAAGCGATCGCATGCTTCAACTGATTGATATTCCTGCCGGCGATAAAAAAGATGAAGGAGCCACCGATCAGCCCAAGAAGAAAGATCCCTATTCCCTTCAGGATTCCCAAAATGATCCGGACCGGCATCTTTTTCTTTGCCTTAGGACCATATACCTCTTTACGGTGCTGAAGATGGATTCCGATATGTCCCACGCCTAGAATTAGCGATCCAATAATCATAAAAATATTTCCGCCATAGATCCCAAGCAGGAAAAAAGCAATGACAGGGAGAGTTGCTCCGGCAACCGGAACTCCACATATTGAACTGTAGAAGTCTTTCATGTTCTTCCCACTTCTGAAATATCTCACCCAGAAAACCTCGTATAAAACCATGCAAAAGAAAGACAGAATGATCACTACGCTCCAGAAGTTCCAACCTTTAAAGTTGAAATCAGAGAACATCAATGCCAACGGTGTGACAATGAACTCACCCGACCTTTCCATGGCAAGCAGAAGCTTATTCTCATTTACCACATACTTGTCGTAGTCAGCAGGCTTGTACTTAGTCCATATGAAATTGGGTACCAAAAGCATAATAATCCAGATTAATCCTATGTAAGAAAATCCCAAACACATAATTCGTAGTCTCCTTTAGTCAATTATTTTCAAAGTTAATTTACAAACAACCATTATTAAATATATCACATTCCCCAACACCTGTCAGCACACAATGGTTAGGGAGTTACTTTGGTTACTACTATTCTTTAACCAATGCTCTTGCAAAACTCTAGCGCGACCGCGGTATTGCGCAGCAATTAACTCCATCTCCGCGGTCTGCGCATCCTCGCGGAGCGTTTTTATGTAATAGGAAATTGCATCGAAATTTCCTATTACATAAAAAACCAGCAGGCTTATCGAAAACCTGCTGTTACTTGCAAACCATATACACTTCTCTTATGAACGTTCTTCCTCAGCTAACGCTGTTAAATACCTGCTGATTGGCACGGGAGATAACAAGTCCGGCACTGTACAATTCACGTTCCATACGGTTTGTAGGAATCCCCATGCAGAATTTTTGCTGAATTGCATGTGCAACAAGTGATGGAGTTGCGATAGAATGCGGTAACACGTTGGTAGGTATTGCTGCTTTTTCAAAATGCTGATTTGGATTTTCGCTTTTTTCGGTTCCACATTTCGTACATTTGGCAATCTGACGGACAATCTGTTTTACAATCAATTGTGCGGGGATATATTCCACTTCTGTACGAACGATTTCTTTTCCTTGACATTTTCACTTCATGATGTGCCGTTTTTTGTTCGATGGACAAGCCATCTA
>CAMHMG010000339.1 GCA_946186175.1 uncultured Clostridia bacterium
TCTTAACCTCTTCAGCTACTACGGCAAAACCACGTCCATGTACTCCGGCTCTTGCGGCCTCAACAGTAGCATTAAGTGCAAGGATACTTGTCTGGAAAGCAATATCATCAATAGTCTTGATAACCTTACTGATGTTATGAGATGAATCATTGATTTCATTCATTGAATTGTTAACACCCTCAACCGCTTTCTTACCGGCCTCTGCCTCTTCAAGCATCTCTTGAACCATGTTCTCCATATTTCTGGCATCTTCTGCATTAGCAGTTGTCTTTGTGGCAATATCCTTAACGGATGCTGTGATCTCTTCAATTGCGCTGGCCTGCTCAGTTGATCCCTGTGCAAGAGCCTGAGATGCAGCTGCAACCTCTTTGGCACCTTCAGTAAATGACATACTTGCCTCTTGAACCTCACAAAGTACTGTATTATTCTCATCAGCCAAAGCCTTCAAGGCTTTACCAAGAACGTCCTTATCTCCTCTGACATGAGATTCTACGGTAAAATCTCCCTTAGACATCATATTAGCCATATCAGTCTGAACCTTAGTAGAATGCAAAAGCTTTCTTAAACTGTTAACAAAACCGGTATACTCTTTGTATCCTGACTCAGGAACTTCCCAGTCAACATCACCCTCAGCCATTCTCTCAACATAGTTGTTCATTGTCTCAATGGTTTCCCTAACCTCACGAATATGAGAGAGAAGACCATATACAGCAACTGCAATCGCTATTATCATGACAAGCACATCGATCGCAATTGATGCTCCCGAACTAATAACTTCTTCCCCCATAAACTCAACTATTATGCTGACTCCTTCTGAAATGATGAGAAGTAAAATCATTATTATAATCGTTAATGTCATTCCAGACATAATACTCTTTTTACCCATGTAAAAGTCCTCCTTTGTTAAATATTATAATTTTTATATTATTCTGCCGTTTCCCCTTCAACCATCTCGTCAAACACCGTAATATCTTCATCACGAATAAGTTTTTCAAGATTCAATATCACCTTGACATCATCGCCAACCTTACCAAGTCCATAGACATATCTGTTCTTTGCCTTGTTAGTAGTCAATATGTCCGGAATTTCTATATCCTCATCCTTAATAGTGACAACATCCGCAATAGTCTCAACGATAAGACCGATAACGGTGTTTTTGACATTTACGATTATAATACAAGTCCTATCATTATACTCAAAGGGTTCCTGATTAAATCGGATTCTTACATCCATTACCGGAACGATCTTACCTCGCAGGTTGATCAATCCCCGGATATAATCTTCAACTTCCGGAATTTCCGTAATCGGCGTTACTCCCATGATTTCATTAACATATCTAAGCTCAATTGCGTAATATTCATCACCGGATTTGAAGGTCATGTATTGTTTGCTGTTATCATTCCCGCTATCTTCGAGATATTCTTCCTCTGCAGAAAGTTCCATGTTTAAATCTTCAGCCATTGTTCTCTCCTTTCTTCGTTGATTAGTTAGTTATTAAGTAATTGCGAAACTCTATATTTTCTTCTTAGAGTTGTGCAATTAGTTATCAAAAAAGTGTAGCAATATCAAGTATTAAAGCTATGCTTCCATCGCCTAACTGTGTACATCCTGATAATCCATCAACCTTCTTGATATATTCAGGTATCGGTTTGACAACTATTTCCTGTCCACCCAAAAGCTTATCAACAAATATGCACATTCTCTGTCCTTCATATTCGGTCAGAATCATAATGCCTTCTTCCGAATCATTTCTGGCATTCTTAATATGATATTTGTCTGCAAGTCGTACAACCATATAATGTTTGCCACGCACATTAAGAAATTCTGTTCCCTCAGGTTCCTTGAGTATTCTTGCCTTGCGCATACTGATAAATTCCTTAACAGCACTGGTCTCTATAACGAACTTCTGATTTCCTACCTGCAAAAGGATTCCGCTGATAATAGCTAGAGTAAGCGGTATCTTAAGCACCATGCTTGTTCCTTTTCCCAATTCGGAGTCAATATCCAAAATGCCTCCGACAGATTGAAGATTCTTGACTACAACATCCATACCAACGCCGCGTCCTGAAAGCTCTGTGACCTGTTCATTCGTTGAAAAGCCAGCGTTAGTAATGAACTGATATATCTCCTTTTTGGTGTATTCGTTAATTGACTTGTCCTTCGGAATAAGTCCGTTCTTCTTTGCCTTTGCAAAAAGCTTCTCCGGATCCATTCCGCCGCCATCATCTGTAACACTGATAACAACTCTTCCGCCTTCATTTTTGGCCTCTAAGGTTATCGTTCCTGTCTCAGGCTTTCCACATTCAAGTCTCAGCTGCTTATCCTCTATACCATGATCAATTGAATTTCTGATCATATGCATAAGCGGATCTGAGATCTTTTCTATGATATTCTTGTCAACCTCCGTATCCTCACCGATCATCTTCAGATCTATGTCTTTGCCTAGCTTTCTAGATGTATCAAATACAATTCGATTCATCTTCTTGAAAGTATTGGTCAGAGGCATCATTCTCATGGACATTATTACGTCCTGCATCTCTGAGGTGAATTTCGTAAGCTGTGCTGCAGCCTTATTGAAATTGGATAAATTAAGTCCCGGAACATTCAGATCGGGATTCT
>CAMHMG010000340.1 GCA_946186175.1 uncultured Clostridia bacterium
ATTATCTTGCTTCGTATCTATTTGTTAAATTTGTTAATATGCAGCAAAATGGACTGTTTTCTAAACATGATTATGTGTTAAGATTTTATGTGATAATGGTTGTAAGAGCTTTAATTTTGGGAACTTTAGATGTTCCTGATTTTAGTAGTGGAGCGATGGAAAAAGAGAATAAAAAAATGATTGAAGTGCTAAAGACTGATGTAGATAATTATTTTATTGATGCAAAGAAAATTGTCATAGATGTGTTAAAGAGAGATGAGTTTGCAGAAAAAAAGAGATATGATGTGTTAAGAAGTACAGAATTTTGCAAAAAGGTAAAAGATAGAATTGTAGAGGTATTGAATGATTCTAAAAAAAGATAAGATTAGCTTATTTATCTTTTTGGAGTATTATTTTATTATTTACAGCGTCAGGGCAGTTATAAGTCGAGAGATTTATAGCTGCCCTTTTTTTATTGCTTTTGGACACGATGTCCAAAAGTAGAAAGGAGAGTTATGAAGTATTTATTACATCGGCTGTATGTTCCACCTTAGCGGAGCATACGCACAGGGAAATGCAGATCGGAGGTACTTATGCAAGAGGAAGTAACACAGAAAACAATTGCTCTTGTAATTAAGACTGCTAAACTGGATGCCAACGTCTTGAAAGCTGCAATGCGGATGTATCTAAACCACCGCAGGCAGAAAGCACAGAAAGCGCATGGTAAAACTTCTGTGAAAAAGCTGGTTGGCGAAGGCGTGGGAGTTTCGTCTATCGAAGTGACGGATGGCAATATCAAATCCTTTGAGCGGATAGCTCGTAAATATAATGTTGATTTTGCGGTCAAGAAAGATAAGACAACGGACCCGCCGAAATATGTGGTATTTTTCAAGGGTAGGGATGCCGATGCGATAGCACAGGCATTCAAGGAATTTGTTTATGGTAATGAGAAACGAAAGGGCAGGACTTCCGTAAGGCAGAAATTGAAACGCTTTAGGGATGCAGTATCACAGAATAAGAACAGAGAACGGAGCAGGAAAAAGAATAAGGATAGGGGGCATAGCCTTTGAGTAACATTATTGAAGGCATAACCAATGATCTGAAAGCTATCCCGAAAAATATTAAAGCAAAAGTAGCAGGTATGGATACCAAGAAGATGTTGCTTTTGAATCTGCCTTATATCTTTGTTGGATATTTCTGCGACAAAGTGGCATGGCTGTGGAGAGTGTCGGAAGGTGTAAATGCTTCTGATAAGATGATGGCAGTCATGAACCGTTTTAATAACCTGTTTGATAATCCCTTGCCCAGCTTCCACCCAAGAGATTTATTGATTGGTGTGGCAGGTGGCGTAGCACTCCGTCTTGTGGTGTATTACAAAGCTAAGAATGCCAAGAAGTTCCGGCAGGGCGTAGAATACGGTTCTGCAAGATGGGGAAATGCCAAAGACATAGAGCCGTATATGGACGCAACATTTGAAAATAATGTGCTTTTGACACAGACGGAACGGTTGATGATGTCCGGCAGACCGAAAGAACCAAAGTATGCAAGAAATAAAAACATTCTTGTCATTGGTGGTTCAGGTTCTGGTAAAACGAGATTTTTTGTGAAGCCGAACCTGATGCAGATGCACTCATCTTATGTTGTCACTGATCCGAAAGGAACGGTACTGGTTGAGTGCGGAAAGATGTTAAAGAAGGGCAAGTATAAGATAAAAGTGTTGAATACCATAAACTTTGCTAAATCCATGCATTACAATCCTTTCGCTTATATCCGGAGCGAGAAGGATATTTTGAAACTTGTAAACACGATTATAGTCAACACCAAAGGAGAGGGACAGCAATCCGGTGAGGATTTTTGGGTCAAGGCTGAAAAGCTCTATTATACGGCACTTATCGCTTATATCTGGTATGAAGCTCCGGAAGAGGAGCAGAATTTTGCCATGCTGATTGATATGATTGATGCCAGCGAAGCCAGAGAGGACGATGAGAATTTCAAAAATGCCGTGGACTTATTGTTTGAGGAGCTGGAAGCGGAAAAACCTAATCATTTTGCAGTAAGACAGTACAAGAAGTACAAACTTGCTGCGGGAAAGACAGCGAAATCTATTTTGATTAGCTGTGGTGCGAGGTTAGCACCATTTGATATAAAAGAGCTGCGTGATCTTATGGAATATGACGAGCTGGAGCTTGATACTCTGGGAGAGGAAAAGACCGCATTATTCGTTATTATTTCTGATACGGATGCCACATTTAATTTTGTGGTATCGATCATGTATTCACAGCTCTTTAACCTGCTTTGTGATAAAGCAGATGATGTTTATAATGGAAGGCTCCCGGTTCATGTGCGTATGCTCCTTGATGAGTTTGCGAATATCGGGCAGATTCCACAGTTTGAGAAGCTAATCGCTACAATCCGTAGCCGTGAAATATCAGCTTCTATTATTTTGCAGTCAAAGTCCCAGCTAAAGGCAATATATAAGGACAATGCAGACACCATAGAGGGCAATTGTGATACCACCTTATTCCTTGGAGGAAAGGAAAAGACCACTTTGAAAGAGTTGGCGGAAGTATTGGGTAAAGAAACGATTGACCTTTATAATACCTCGGATACAAGAGGTACGAGCCAGTCCTA
>CAMHMG010000341.1 GCA_946186175.1 uncultured Clostridia bacterium
TCAGGTGGTTCAACCGCAATGGTTAATCAGTTAGTTTTCGGACAGTCTGCCCTGCAATACATTAATTACTGATTATTTTTTTCATTTTCCTTCTTCTCTTCTATCTCTAATTCTTTTTCAAATTCTGCAATAGAATCTTCAGGAGATTTATCTCTAACTTTTGCAATAGATGCTACTGTTATATCCTTAGCTTCATCCATCTTCATCATCTTAACTCCGGAAGTTATTCTTCCAAGTTCAGATATTGAACTACACTCCATTCTTATTACAATTCCCTCAGATGATATAAGCATTATTTCATTATCATCATTGACAGCCTTCATGCCGACAACATTACCAGTCTTAGAATTGATCTTGTAGCATTTAACACCTTTACCACCACGACGTTGAGGTGTAAATTCATTCATATCAGTTCTCTTTCCAAGTCCCTTTTCAGATACGATAAGAAGATCTGTACCCTGGGTATCTAACTGCATTCCTATTACTTCATCACCAGGAATCAGATTCATACCTATAACACCCATCGAAGTTCTTCCTGTACTTCTTACATCTGTTTCATTGAATCTTATACACATTCCAAGCTTAGTTACTAAGAATATGTCCTTTGTATTATCTGTAATCTTAACCTGAATAAGCTCATCGCCATCTTTAAGTGTAATAGCTGCAAGTCCGGTTTTTCTGACATTAGAATATTCTGATAACTTTGTTTTCTTAACAATACCGTTCTTTGTTGCCATAAACAAATATTTGTCATCATCATAATTTCTGACAGCTACTCCGGCAGTTATCTGTTCACCCGGATTAAGCTGTAACAGATTAACTATATTGGTACCTCTTGAAGTCCTTGATGATTCAGGTATCTCATATGCCTTCATACGATATACTTTACCACTGTTAGTAAAGAACAAAATATAGTGATGTGTCGTAGTCATAAACAATGTCTCAATAAAATCATCATCTATCGTGGACATTCCTTTGACACCTTTACCTCCACGATGCTGTGAACGGAAATTATCAACAGTCATACGTTTGATATATCCTAATTTTGTCATGGTAATAACCGTATTCTCTTTTTTGATAAGATCCTCTATAGTGATATCATCATCATCAAATCCTATCTTTGTTCTTCTCTCATCACCGTATTTTGTAGCAACAATAAGAATTTCTTCTTTGATAACACCAAGAAGTTTCTTCTCATCTGCAAGAATTGCTTTCAACTCTGCAATCTTTTCCATAAGTTCTCTGTACTCTGCTTCAAGCTTTTCTCTTTCCAAACCTGTAAGAGCACGGAGTCTCATATCTACTATAGCCTGTGCCTGTACATCAGAAAGCTTGAATTCCTTCATCAATCCTTCTTTTGCCTCGGCAACATTCTTAGATCCTCTTATTATCTCAATTACTCTGTCTATATTATCAAGTGCTACAAGCAGACCTTCTAAAATGTGAGCTCTCTCTTCTGCTTTCTTAAGATCAAACTGAGTTCTTCTTGTAACAACCTCTTTCTGATGCTCAAGATAATATTTAAGCATTTCAAGAATATTAAGTACCTTTGGCTCACCATTAACAAGAGCAAGCATAATAACACCAAAACTATCCTGCAATTGGGTATGCTTATAGAGCTGATTAAGTATTACATTGGCATTGGTATCACGCTTTAACTCAATCGCTATCCTCATACCTTCTCTTGAAGACTCATCACGAAGTTCTGTTATTCCTTCTATCTTTTTCTCTTTTACAAGAGTAGCTATATTCTGAATAAGTCTTGCCTTATTGACCATATAAGGAAGTTCGGTTACAACTATTCTCTGTTTACCATTAGACATTGGCTCTATATCTGTAACTGAACGGATTTTAATCTTACCTCTTCCCGTTCTGTAAGCATCCTCAATGCCCTGATGTCCAAGAATTGTTGCACCTGTAGGAAAATCCGGACCCTTAACTATCTCGAGTATTTCATCTATATCTGTCTCCCTGTCTTCTATTACCTGATTGTCAATAATCTTAACTACAGCATCTATTATTTCTCTTAGATTATGCGGTGGAATATTGGTAGCCATTCCTACCGCAATACCACCGGTACCGTTAACCAAAAGATTAGGGTAACGTGCAGGAAGAACAACAGGTTCTTTCTCAGTCTCATCAAAGTTTGGTGCAAAATCAACTGTATCCTTGTTGATATCAGCTAACATTTCCATTGAAATCTTGGAAAGTCTTGCCTCTGTGTATCGCATAGCAGCAGCGCCATCACCATCGACTGATCCAAAGTTACCGTGTCCGTCAACTAATGTGTATCTTGTATTCCATTCCTGGGCGAGCTTAACTAAGGCATCATAAATTGAAGTATCACCGTGAGGGTGATATTTACCCATTGTATCACCGACGATACGGGCACATTTACGATGTGGCTTGTCCGGTCCGTTATTAAGCTCTATCATGGAATATAATATTCTTCTTTGTACTGGTTTAAGACCGTCTCTTATATCCGGAAGAGCACGTGAAGTTATTACACTCATTGCGTAATCAATATAATAACTTTCCATGGTCTTCTTAAGATCGACCTCATTTACTTTATCAAAAATATTGTCGTCCATTATATTCTCCTACTCAAA
>CAMHMG010000342.1 GCA_946186175.1 uncultured Clostridia bacterium
CGGTGGTAAGTATTCTTGCGGAATTCTTAAGGAGCTGATATTTGTCATTATCACCGCCGTCACGGTACCAGCGTTGAAGAGAACAGCGGACGTCAGTGACATTGTCGGAGATCAGCTTTACCACATGAAATGTGTCAATGCATATCTTTGTATTAGGGAAAACAGTCTTGGCAAATGAAAGAAAGCCGGAGCGCATGTCACAGCAGAAAAATTCCACACGTGCCCTTTCTTGTGGGGAAAGGGCATAGAAATATTTAAACAGATAAGCTTTGTTGGGAGTTGGAAGGATGTCATAGACAGTGCCGTGATCACCGTCAGCAAGATTGCAGTGATAGTCAGATACTATCCAGCGTGACTGTACAGGATCCCAGTGACCTGCTGAACCTGAGAATTCATCAATACATAAGGTCTTTGGAAGGTGGGGAGGTACATAAGCAGGAGTTGCTTCAAGTACATGACGGACAATAGATTCGGAGACAGCATTTCTTTTAGCGATATCAATGATGGAAGCGGTGGTCTGAAGATCCCTGCATATCTCAATATAGAGAGCACCGGTGATACGGATGTTGTCCATTATCCAGTACACAGGTTCCTGAAAAGAGTGGTTACAGTCTTTGCAGATGTAGCGGCGTTGTTTGAAGGTTATTGCCGTGCCTCTGCTGCCAAAAGCAAGATGTCGGATGCTGCGTTTTCTGCCCTGATCTTTGATATTGCAGTGTTCAGAAGTACGGTAGGGACAGGCGACTGTTTCAGGACGGGGGATTTCAACAACAATCTCATCGTAATGAAGATGAGGAATAAAATCAATGATGATAAGTTCCACACACACGCAGATAACACCATTGCAGGTGATGGGACAACAGGAGAAATGAATAAGATGAGATTAAGAAAATAGAAGGTGTAAAAAAGAAAATTTACGATACTTCGACTATACAATTGATGCTTTCCATGGCCGTAATGGTGTTTTCTGCGTGGTGTGGTTGTTTTGTTGCAGAAAGAATTATAACACAAAGGGCTCTGTTACGGCTATGGAAAACCTCAATTGTAAGAAGTGTGAAAAAACTTAAGATTTGTGCAGGATGAACAAAAACACCATGATATAGAGGAGAACTGAAAGATAAGTTGGTGTTGACTGGCAGAACTGTACAAAAAACACCAACTAAGCAAAGAGGTTATTGACAACACCAGGAAAGCGAGAAGAGCTTCGTTAAATAGTGGTGAAACACCAACAAATCAAGTGAAAACACCAAGAGAAAACGGAGAACCGGATTTATTGGCTCGATATTATTTGCAATTGTATTCCGAGCAAAATGGTTCTCAGGACTACTTGTAAGATGGTTTAATAAAACACCGAATGATGATATATGGATGGATATATTGGATTTAAAGCAGGGATCTAATTTGAAGATTTACGAAAAAGGAAAGGACTATTATGTTACTGGACATCATTATATAAATGAAGAGAAAGGTAATGACTCTTGGTTTGCTGTAACAGCATATAATAAGTATGATAAGAATAATAATGAATGTATCGAAAATCATTCTTCAGACGAAAATGCAATTCTGGCTGTTAGGCTTAGTGATATTGACCATATAGAGATTTTTAATGGTCCTTCTGAAAGTTGATGCCATAGACCTGCAACACAAGTAAAAATAAGGGATGTATGGAAAATGATGGTTGAAATAAGAACCGTTTTTCCATGCTATCAAGTATTAAGAATATATATATTGTGTATTGCATTAATTGACAAAAGTTATAACCAAAGATTTGCAAGTGGACGAGGATGAAATATGTACTAACCATTGCAACTATTAGGATACTATATCTCTGTTGCAAGAGGCTTGGACGTGGATAAGCCAAGGAACCTGGCAAAGAGTGTTACAGTTGAATAAAGTGTGAATTTGGAGGCTTGAATTGGCAGATTTCATGATAGTTGTTTCGTCATGGTAAGTGTCAGTTTGAGCCTCTTCGTGTTTTGAAGGCATGTTGATGTCTTTCAGAAGATATAACTGATTAATTATTCGCCAATAATCTATAATTATATAAATCTATATATATTTATTAATAGAATTTATATATTTTATAATCAAATATCTATAATTTTATATTGTTTATCCATTGTATTTTATAATTTTGTCCGATAGAATATTGACATCAGAAGTGCTTGTGAAATATTGAGATGGAGGACGATATTACGGACAAAGAAAAACAATTGAAAGATTATTTCCCTATGCTGAGGGAACGCAATGAACTGGTGGATGAGATTAACCGCACTTGGGAGTATCAGAGTACATTTATTAAATGGACAGAAGAACAGCAGAACGAATTTCTTGACATCTGCACCGGACGTAAAGGACCGAGAATGACCTATGATGTGTTTTTCAAGGAATCAGTGAATCCGGAGTATGCTCCGGAAAGACTTGGAGATTTTCTGTCTAATGTGCTGGGACAAAAGGTAAAAGTGTTAAAGACTCTGCCAAATGATTCGGTGCGTATTACGTTGGAGAATACTTTACTTATTACAGATATCGTAGTGGAGCTTGAAGATGGCAGGATCCTTAATCTGGAGATGCAGAAGCTTGGTTATAAATTCC
>CAMHMG010000343.1 GCA_946186175.1 uncultured Clostridia bacterium
AAACCCACACCCTTATGTACAAATGTAGCCGTCTGATATATTGGAAAAGATAGGCTTCCTGTATTCTCATAAATCTTTTTATCTTCCTCCAAGTGCAAACATCGTGTTTCTATATCATATGCCATCACATCAACTCCTCGTAGATTATTATTGATAGTTCTATTTCCATATAATCCTATCTGATTCATATGTTTTTATGCATAATGATAATAATCTTTTATTAATCATTTGTAAAACACATAAAAAATATGGCTGATTATAGGCATTACCTATAACCAACCATATTTCCCTCTCAAATACTATTAAGCTATCCTCTTATCATAATCTTTGATTTTTCTTTCCTTGCATAGTTCCAAACCTTTCTCCACAAATCCACCAAAGAACTGCTCACGTATCTTCCATGCATAACGATTCTCTGCGTCCTCAAACTTAGCAATCTGATAGTCCAGGACTTCCATTATATTCTCATAACTGTCCTCATCTGTATATTTCTTGTCATTATCATCTTCTTTCCCGGTTTTATCTTCTTTTTCCGTCTCTTTACTATCTTTATAATAGTTTAAATTTCGATAAAACTCCTTCATATCATTCAGCACTTCAACAGCTGCATCCGCAACCCACAAAGTTCTGTGATCCGGCATGATTATATTTACTGTTTTCAGATCATAATGAGCAGCATTCTTTGTATTCTGTATTGCAAAAACCTGCTCTCTTGCATCAGCAGAAATCTCTGGCATTGCGGCAAGATATGAAAGCAGATACTTAATAAAATATACATCCCTCTCATCTATTCCCCATGTCGTTAGCGGATTAAGGTCTATCATTCTAAGCTCAATATGACTAACTCCATTTTCCTTTAATGAATGAAGATCGTACTTACCGGCAGGTTTAAGTCTTACCGGATAATATAACTCCGCCGAAGAATGAATGAGTCCCATATCAACATACTGCACTATACTATCCACATAGTGTTCAATATCTGTATAATCAAGTATAGGTGTGAACATGTTCCAATAACCGAGTTCTGAACAACGTGTACTTCCCATTCCGTTAAATACATCCCTGCCATATACACCCTTTTCAACATAAGAGCTGTCAAGCAAAGGACTTGCAGCTGTTGATGCAACTATCAACCAGTTATACGCCTGAGCTTTAGCTGCCAAAGACACATAAAAAGCATCCTTATCCTCACCTACAACTTTATCATCAAAAGAATAGTTAAAATGAATACCTGAAAAAGTCATCTTATATCTTCCATATCTGTCCGAAAGATAATTACGGTAATCCTGTTTTTCTATCTCTTCTCCTTCATATTTCGCGATTGGAATATCACTCTCCTTTTTTATATACGGAGGATTAGAAAAAGGCCAAAGATATTCAGGTTCAACAAGATCCGACAATGTTTTCTGTATTCTTAGTGTATGAAACTTTAACTGCTCCATAGCCTCCTTAACACTAGAGCAGACGGATGTATTAATCTCAGTCTGGTTTTCGCAGAAATCCCTCACTATATTAGGATCATCTGTTTGAAACGGATGAGGAGTCTGAACAAAGAAACCTTTGCCGTCAATTCTAAGACTTTCCTTTTCCAGCCCGATATTACCAGACAATAAATTATCTCTAACTTCACTATTATCAATCTTCAACATATAATAACCTCATTTATAATCTTATATAGTTATATGCAATGCCATACTTATTTAACTACAGTTAATTTTTCCGGTATGTAACTATCCCACTTTAATCTTATTATTTTTATTTCTTTCAAGCTCAGCATATTCATAGATAAAAGTGTTCATATCTATCCTCGATTCTAATCCCTTTAGCATTCTAAGGGCTGGAGGCATATCTCGCTCGTATAACGGTGCAAGAAACACCTCCTCTGAAAGCCCTCTTTTGGAAAGACCGTCTGTTGCAAGGTCTAATACTTTCTTTATCAATCTGTTAAGTTTTCTACCGTCAACAAATCCAGGAAGATTTCTGTTATTCATAAGCTTTCTAAGCTCTCCCGGTGTGTATCCATGATGATAAATTACCTTATCACTTTCCAGCAATTCTATAAGCTCGTTGACTTTGTTCTGTAATCCCAGATGAAATGCTGCAACCGTCATAGCATCAGAGAACGGTTGACAACACGCGCTTCTGTACTCAATCGTTCCTCTGTATGTCAGATCCTCAAACTTATAAGTGCGAAGGAAGCTTAAATCACTTTTTTCCGGTTTGAAGGAATATGAATGATAGGTACCGTTTTCATAATACTCACCCTCGACATTGTCCTTATCAAAATAATCTATTATAGGAATAGGTTTAAAAAACAGATAATGTCCGTCACGCTCAGTGCAGAATATACTTGTTCTGCTTATATACTCGAGCAATTCATCTATGCTTTCAGGCAGTTTCTCAAATATACCTATATTGTGAGAATTAATTCCGTGTGTGCTGTTTTCCCAGAACAAATCCCGAACACAAAGATTGTCAGGCTCCGTATCCATCCATGCATTTGAAAAAAGAAGACTCTTTACAGGCTCTAACAAAGTAAATGCCTTGATTGTTGATATAAGTCTTTCCTTACTTACATCTAACTGTA
>CAMHMG010000344.1 GCA_946186175.1 uncultured Clostridia bacterium
CTCTTGCAATCTGCTCTTTACCGTTGATTGTCTGGCTCATCTCTGAGATAGCATCTACTGCTGTATCGCATGCCTTCTTCATACCTTTTCTAAGGATAATTGGATTAGCGCCTGCTGCAAGGTTCTTCATTCCTGCATTGATCATAGCCTGTGCAAGAACTGTAGCTGTTGTAGTACCATCACCTGCAACATCATTAGTCTTGGTAGCAACTTCTTTAACGATCTGAGCACCCATGTTCTCGAATGCATCCTCAAGCTCTATGTCCTTAGCAATTGTTACACCGTCATTAGTGATAAGTGGTGCGCCAAATGATTTTGCGAGCACTACATTTCTTCCTTTGGGTCCCAATGTAACACTTACTGTATCCGCCAGCTGATTAACACCTGACTCCAATGCCTTGCGGGCATCTACACCGAATTTAATTTCCTTTGCCATTACTATAAACCTCCTGATTAATTCAATATTACCTTAATTACATTTTCATTAATACATCTCATATACTATAGAAAATGATTTCAAAATGATCTAAACAAAACCATTCACTCAATAAATTATAATAATTATCCCTCAACTACAGCATGAATGTTCTTCTGCTCAACTATGATGAACTTCTCACCGTCTAACTCAACATCATTACCTGAATAACGTGAATAGATAACTTTATCTCCTACCTTAACCTGCATCTCTACCTGCTTGCCGTCCACTACTTCTCCCGGACCGACTGCAACAACCTCTGCATACTGAGGTTTCTCCTGTGATGCTGTAGGGAGCACAATACCAGACTTGGTTGTCTCTTCCGCAACACACTCTTTAAGTACGACTCTTGATCCTAATGGTACTAACTTCATTACAATTCCTCCTTTTAACAAATCTGTTATTATATTATGCAGTCCATATCAACTTTCATGAAAAAAACAAGGAACCAATCCGTCTATTATGTCTGCATCTCTGTTTTTCGTTAGCACTCACTTTACCTGAGTGCTAACACAATTATTATTGTACCTCATTTACAAAAAAAATCAACCCCTAAATTAAAAAATTATTAATTATTTCCCTTTCCCATATCAAAAAGCTTTGTCTTCTTACATCATCACATATATTATAAAAGTCATCAGCTATTCACTGATGACTTTTATAATATATATGATTTTATTTTCCAAGTATGTTAACCACCCCAACAAACACAGGCAGATTTGTAGTATCATCAACGATTGCGTATACAAAAGGATGATCAAGTGTTATGTTTATCTGTTTTTCAGGTCTGAGAACTGAGGTATTTTTTTGTAACGTTATAGCAGTTACCGCTGCCGCCTTGGTTCCGTTCTTATCTACTTCTATATGGGTTTTGTGAATGACCTTGCTGAAATAGTAATTATAATCATCTGTCTTCGTAAACAAGTTATTCAAATTTGCCTTGTCTTTATCGAATACATCAGTGGCTCCCATACTTTTAAGAATCTCCGACATCTCGATATCATAATCATATGAGAACTCAGGAAATTTAATGACAACATTTCCTGATTTTGTATTCTTAAGCTGTTTAGGAAATGCACTGCCATCTTTTGCAAGCTGTTCAACATATTGAGCCGGTGTAACATTATCCGGAATCATAATTCCGACAAATGAATAATTATACCCCTTGTATTTTTTCTTAAATCCATACGCTCCGTTAAGTTCAAAATATGAGCCTTCCTTCTCAGTAAGCATCGTAACCTTAGAGATGGAACCGTCTGAATTAGTAAAATCCTGATTCTTAACAACCTGGTAATCCTTAAACTGCTCTCCCCATTCACCTTCAAAAGCAATTGCATTAATTATGTACATCACATCATCTTTACTTATGTTTTCAAGCACTTTAGGAATCATTTTATTTGTATTCTTTTTGACCCACGAATTGACGTCTTTCAATGTCTTATTATTAAATGATGCCTTATATACTTCTGCACCATAATAGGCCTTTGCTTTTTTGAGAAATGATTTCCTGACCTTTACGTCTTTTCTGTTGATATACCATACAGAATTGGCAACGTTCCATTTGACCTCCTTGTCCGCATTCATACGGTTTCTCGTGCTTGCAAGTATCTTATTAAAATCACTGGTCTTGACACCCCCGTTGATCACCTTCTCTAACTGAGATCTGCTGCTCTTCTTTGCTCCATTCTCTGCCATACCAAAAGCATAATATATCGAAGTCGGAGATATTAGAACATTTTTATCTTTATCCTCTTGTTCCAATATATTGTCAAGCAGGCTAAATGTCGAACCGGACAGGGCATAAACCTCCGAAGTCTTAATATCTCTGCCCTTCTTAGTCTTTGTCTTAATAGTTTTGGTCATATTGACAGAACCAGACTTAGCCGAAGCATATATCTTCTCCTGTGACATCCCCGAAGACAGACTTACTCCAAACAGACCTGCCAATATAAGCACTCCTACAATTCTTCTTTTCTTCGTCATAAATTTAAACATAGTTAATTTCTCCTCATCAATTCAGGTTGCCGCTCTGTTCCTGAATTGTCAAGCTCCGGCAACACCTAAAACATATACTTGGTTTTCATTGATAAT
>CAMHMG010000345.1 GCA_946186175.1 uncultured Clostridia bacterium
AACATAATCCTTCGCATCAATCTCAAGTGACGGAATGATGACAATATTCTTGTCACTGTCTTCTACATCATCAGATTTATTAACGATCTCCTGTGCCTGCTTGATTACGGCATCTTCAATATCTGCTGTAGTTTTCTTGGCTATCTCTTCTACAACTTCCACATATTCTTCAGGAATTTTTTCTGTATCAACATTTATCACCGGCTCACCCTGATCTATCTTGACATCAGCCGGAGTATCTGTTAGCTTCTCGAGCACCCTCTGTTTTTCAAGATCTTTTTCAAGCTTGTTAATAATTTCATCTAATGCTTCCTTGTTCTTATCCAAAGTCTTGTCATAATCATAAGGAAGCTCATCAATAGCCTTCTTGGCAGCTTCAACCAGAGCCTTACTTTCATCGCTGTCATCTTCTTTAATAAGGTTATCTGCTGCAGTTTTCTGTTCTTCCTTCTCTGTGTTAAATGTTTCCACAGATTCCTTGTTGATAGCGTTATAGCCGATTGCATTGGTAGCTAACCTGCTGGTATAAATAGTAATGGTCTTCGCCTCGTTGTCTATCTGGAATGTGCCGTCAGTACCGGGCATCTTATCTGAGAGCGCTTCTGTAGTTTCGCCGTATGAACGATAGACGGTAACATTGTCCTTTCCTGTGAAATCATACGGAACCACTATGGTCAAAACGTTATCAGTTTCAGTAACAGCGTTATCAGTTGTGTTGTCTACAACTTTCACAAGCTTAGTCTCAAAGAATTCTAAAGTTTTATCTGAAGCCTGTTGCTTGATTGCATTGATATTCTCCGATGTTTCTGTACTATCTTCCTTCTTCTCTACCGTCATGGTAACGGTAACAGTTCCAGGCTCACCGTTCTGTGCAGCTCTGACCGTTTCAGCCTCGACGTCTAAACCGCCGACCATGATGTCCGGCGCATCATTACCTACGACCAGTACAGAATTGGTATTCTTTTCCGGCATAGTAAGGTCAAAGTCCTGACTTGAGGTGATTTCCACAAGCTCTGTCTTGGTAACGCCATTATATTCCGACACTACATTGTAAATACCGGATTCAACACTGAAACTGTATTTTCCGTTGTCATCAGTGTTAGTAGTGGCAACTACCGTATTGCCCCTCTTCAAGGTAATCTTCGCATTGACAACCTTTGTAGTTCCATCACTTTCATATATCTCACCTTCAACGATCTGTTTATCAGTCTCAGAAGCAGTCTCTGCTACCGGTAAGTCTGCTATGTCCTCACCGATCACTTTATCACCTAACTTAGCTACAACCTTGAGTGTCCTGCCCTTGTCGGCATCGGTCGGAGTATAGGTATTGCCTGTCTCTCCGGCAATCAGCGTAAATTCACCCGAATCGTCACCTGTATACCATTCATAAACGACTGTATCATCTTTAGGTGTGACAGCTACAGTAACAGGTTCTCCTACCGTTGGTGTTGATGGACTTA
Organism: uncultured Clostridia bacterium; assembly: GCA_946186175.1. GTDB lineage: Bacteria > Bacillota > Clostridia > Lachnospirales > Lachnospiraceae > CAG-590. The sequence goes on from CAMHMG010000345.1 coordinate 1,461, forward strand.
AAGTCACGTTGTAATCTATACGAGTCACTTTAATATTTTCCGGTTTTGTTTCCTCGTGATTGTCGTCCTTTACCGCCTTGAACCAGATGTAATATGTTCCGTCCTTTCCTTCCGGAATGTCCTCAGACCATCCTGTTTCCGGTACATTTGTGTCATCTTTGCCTATAGCGTAGACAATCTTGTAACCATCCGGCGCAGCCTCTGTCGGAGGGTTCAGGAGCGGTGTCTCCTTATCGGGATCATCTCCTTCAGGAACAGCAGTATTTGCCGTAGGTTTCTGTCCATCAGTAAGGATTGGTGCGGGTTTCTTCTTAATAGTTACATCAAAGGAAACCTTAGGCGAATCATTGTGCAGATCATCACCCTTTACATAAACCCATACCGTATAATCACCCGCATTGGTTGCAGCAGGAATTTCGTCGCTATAGTTTTGATCATCCAAACTATACTGTATTGTTCCATCTCTTCCAACTCCGGCAGTGATAAGCTCCTGCCCGGTACCGTCATATGTTAACTCTTTAACCTCAGGAACCGTTACAAAAATAGCTTCCGGTTTGATTATCATAAACTCCTGTTCAAGATATTCATTCTTAGAATTGAGAACGATAGGAAGCTTTGCTATATAAGTGCCTTCTTCTGTCGGCGCACCGCCAAGCTTTGTCTCTCCCTGATAATATTCTATACTTCCTCCGGATTTTGATGTGGTTCCCGTAAGGATACTGAATTCTTCCCATTCATTGTGGTTGACACTGGTCCATGCTGTTTTTGCCTTGTCATAGACCTTAGCATCATACAGTTTGTTAGGTGCTGTCAGAGTAAGTGTGAGCTTACCGTCAACAAGATTACAGTTGTCTGTATCATCCGTGCAGGCAGCAGTCAGCACATTTCCCTCTATACCGTATGTAATATCACTGTGGATATGCTGCCATATCTTCACCCATTTTTTCCTGTGTGACTGATAGTTAAAGCATGCCCCTGCAGCACTCTCTGAATCACCTGCAAGACATACATGGTCATTCGCAATGGTCAATGATCCTTGATTCTTTCCACTTTTACCCTTGCCTATTCCTACTCCGCCGC
>CAMHMG010000346.1 GCA_946186175.1 uncultured Clostridia bacterium
ATGAAAAAGAAATTGAGCGCACCTTTCATATGAAGGAGTATGAAAGAAAATACGAAACATTCCGATATATATGTGGAATAGATGAAGTTGGACGTGGTCCGCTTGCGGGACCGGTTGTGGCGGCGGCGGTCATTTTACCAAAAGATACGGACATATTGTATCTGAATGATTCTAAGAAACTTTCAGAGAAGAAACGTGAGGAGCTTTACGAAGAGATAATAGAAAAAGCGGTTGCTTATGGAATCGGATTCGCAGACGAGGAACTGATCGATGAGATCAATATCCTGCAAGCTGATTATGTAGCAATGCGCAAAGCTATAGACAGTCTTAGTGTGAAGCCTGATATTTTGTTAAATGATGCAGTGACAATTCCTGAGGTATCGATCAGACAGGTGCCGATAATCAAGGGCGATGCAAAGAGCGTATCGATTGCGGCTGCAAGTATTATAGCAAAGGTTACGAGAGACCGTTATATGGTAGAGATGGATAAGGAATATCCGGGATATGGTTTTGCAAGTAATAAGGGATACGGAAGTGCCGCGCATATCAGTGCTATAAAAGAATTGGGACCTTGTAAGATACATAGAAGATCATTTATTGGGAATTTTGTTTGATATTAAGCTGGGGAGATTACGAAGTATTGGAGCAATTCGTATATAATTGGGATTGAGTGATTACAGACTTTGCAGGTAGGGGGATATACATGCAGATTGGAAATCCGTTAATAAGAAGTTATGATCAGAATATACAATCGTCTAGAAATACAGAGCAGATGAAGGGAACAGATCAGACCGGTCAGGTTAGAAATCAGTCAGATCTGACAAGCCTTTCGGAAGGCTCTGTTTTTCGTGGTGAAATTACTGATATTAATGGGGAACGCGTGACTATCGACACGGATAATAAGGGACAGATCATGGCAAGACTTCAGGCCGATATGGAGCTTAATATTGGAGATCAATTGCTCTTTTCTGTCAAAGAAAATTCCATGAACAACAATACAGCACAAATATTAATTAAACCTTTATTTGATTCCCTGTATAGTGCACAGACACAGGTGCTTGAACGTGCTCTTGAGGGTACGGGACTTTCACCTACTGAGAAGAATTTTTCAGCCGCAAAAGAATTGATGGAAGCAGGAATGCCATTAGATAAGGGAAATATGGTCAAACTTCTCTCACAGAGTATGAAGTTTGAGGGTACATCAATGCATACGCTTGCTGCTCTTAATAAGATGAATATTCCGGTTACGGCTGAGAATATTGCACAGTATGAAAGATATGAGAGTCTGAATCACCAGTTGACCGGAGATATAAGTAATACTGCTGAAGGGATGGCAGATTTTGCAAGTGCATTTCCGAAGGATATGCAGGGATCGGAACTTTTGTCAATTGCAAAGGAGCTTGCAAATATTATAAGCCCTGATGGTGAGAATGTAGATAGTGAATCTATGGATGCAAAGGCATCTCAAGAGCTTAGCGGTGAGTCGGCTTTACTTGTATCAGAAGAAGCTGCCGGTGAAAATGAATCTTTTATTGGGAAAAATGCAGGAGAGGCATCAGCAATTACCGGTGCAGAGACTATGAGCGCAGAGGTTACAGATGATAATCTCGAAGAAACTGTTAATAAACCGGCATTGTCAGAGACACAGCCTGACAATATTGCAGAAAAGACTAACCTTTCCAAAGATGAAGTGACAAAGCTTGCGGCTCAACTCAAAAAGGCGGATGTTCCAAATGAACAGATAAGACAGTTAATGGATCAGTCAGATGATTCCGGCACTATGGTTAAGAGTATTTTGGAAAATATACATGCAAATGATAAAAATGACGCAGAGGTTCGTAATCTTTTAAAATCAAACGAATTTAAGAAGCTTTTTACAGATATGGTTAAGAAAGAGTTTTCATTAAATCCTAATGAGATGAAAGATCCTAAGGAGATAGATGAACTGTATAATAAGATAATTAAACAGACGGAAAGCTTTGAGAACACCATTTCCACTAAGGGCGGAGACAGCGGTAACCTTCACCAGAATTCGCAGAATATGCAGCAGAATATGCATTTCATGCAGGAGTTAAATAATCAGATGGTGTATGCACAGATGCCGCTTAAGCTTTCTAATCAGAATGCTAATTCAGAGCTTTTTGTATATGCCGATAAGAGGAAACTTGCAGGCAAGAGGGATGATATCAGTGTTATGCTGCATTTAGACATGGATCATCTCGGTGCAACAGATGTTAAGGTGACATTGACAGGAACCAATGTGAATGCCAGATTCTATCTTGATGACAAAGAAAGCGTAGATATTGTTGCCGACAACATGGATATGCTGGCAAAGCAGCTTACGGAAAGAGGATTTTCACTGACTAATGAAGTTGTGCTTAGGAATCCTAAGGAGTCGCCTAATAAGGTGGTTGATGAGATAGTGGACAGTAACGCGGAGAAGAGTATTAAGAGATTTACATTTGATGCGAGGACGTGAAAATTCGGGTTTGTACGCGAAACTCTTATACATTTTTTACGTATAGCAGTTTATCT
>CAMHMG010000347.1 GCA_946186175.1 uncultured Clostridia bacterium
TAAAAAGACCACCATCCTATTTGACGGGGAGTGGTCTTTAAATTATATTTTAATTAACTCCAAGTTTTTCCATAAGGGCTTCTTGTAGTATACGTGAAACATTAAGATGTTCTTTTTCAGCAGCTTGATTAAGCCATTCGGGTATACTGACATTTCTTCTGACAGCTTTTTTGCTCATTTTTGCTCTATATGCATCTAGATCTGTATCTACAAGTGATACGAATGCCTCATCTCCGTCTTCATATATTCCTTTGGTTACATCTATGTCGGAAATACTGCTGGGGATAGGAATAGTATCATCGGATTTGTTATAAAGTGTACTGCCAATATAATCTCGCGCCATTTTATAGGCATCACTAAGTCCATAGCCTTCTGTCATTCCATCTATGTCTGGGATATAAGCTATATAAGTATCTTTATCATCGTGCGTAGCTGTAAAAATAACAGGATAAATAACCGTCATTGTAAGCACCTCCTCTATTGCTATTAAAATAATCAAAACATTATAGTCGCCATTTTTTAATTATATATCTGGCAAGACGTTCGTTTATTTCTCGATGTCTGGGCACTTTTTCTTCATCATCTCCGCGTACATAAATATCGTGATTTCCACCATGTCGATCTAGCACAAAACCGGCATTTTCCGGTTTCTTAATCAAATCTCTTTTTTGCCGGTGTATGAATAATATCCCGTTTTTTCATCATTTTCTTGCCGATTTCATAAATATTGTATATAATAATACGGTATGATTGAAAGGAAAAAAATTATGAAGAACGATAGAGAGTTTGATGAATACCTTAATCATTTAGACGCAAGGGATCAGCAGGCGCTTAACGCCTACATGGATAATCTTGATCTTGAGAATAACAGTGAACTTGACGATTATCTTAATCGTATTGAAGAAGGAGTTCAAGGTGGAGCAGGTACGTATCAGGAAGGCGTTCAAGGTGAAACAGGTGTGTATCAGGAAACCGTTCAAGGTACAACAGGAGCATATCAGGATCCTGTTCAAGGCGGAAACGGCGGGTATTATGAATCTGCGCAAGGCGTATCAGGAGCGTATCAGGAACCTGTTCAAGATGGAGCAGGTTTGTATCAGGAATCTGTTCAAGGTGGAACAGGCATATATCAGGAACCATCACAGGGATTGAGTGCATATATCGAATTAGAGCCACAGATAGAAAGCTTTCAGGACTATACTACTGCCAGAATGAAGGCGGTTAATCCGCAGGATTATGTCAATAGTGAAGAATATGCCAATATGGCGGATACAGTTAATGTGGGCAAAACTGTTGATGTTTTGAACAATGCCAATGCAAACAATTCATATAATACTGTCAATGCAGATAACTCGCTTAATGTTTCACTACTGGATGATGAATATGAACAGCCATTTGTTGATACGATTAGATATAAGGATGATGAGTATAATGCGTCGGCAGCTTCAAGTAATTCAAGCTATGAACAACCATATGAAGAGCAGGCAGTGAGAAAAAATAATAGAAAGCCTGAGCGAAGACCGACAGATGATTATGACAGCGTGTTTTATATAGATAGTGTTCCTAAGCAGAGCAAGGCACCTGTAGTGCTTGCCATACTTGGCATTTTACTTATGCTTGGCGGTGGCGTATATGCAACTTATCATTTTACCGACGGATTTAAGGATTTTGCATTTTTCAAGAAGGATTCGAAGACAGAGACAACAACAGAATTGGTCCAAACTACTGAGGCTACTACGGAAGAAGCTACAACCGAAGAACCGGTAGGACCTTATGCAACAGTGGATTATACACTGCATAAGCCGCACGCCACAGACAGTACTATTGTGTATGATAGTAATTCATTTAGCTTAAGATATCCTAAGGAAGAATGGCCGATTTTTAGAGATGATAATGATGAGCCAAGAGATGCTACGCAGGATGAACTGTATCCTGCAATTACATTAGAGGCAAGAGACGGATCGCTTAATTCGACCAATCCCGTTCCGGATAATCTTGCAGAGACACAGACTTTAACCAGTCGTTACATGGTTCTGGTTGATCTTTCAGATGATTCTATAATCGCTAAGCGTGACAGTGATGTTGTAGTTAATCCTGCATCTATGACTAAGATACTTACTGTACTAACGGCGGCAGATATGATAGAAGACCTTGATGACACCTTTATTATGACTGATGAGGCTATTAAGTACGCATATGACAATGGCGGAAGCGCAGTTGGATTCTTGGCCGGTGAGAAAGTTACAGTGAGAGACCTCATTTACGGAACTATTGTGTGCTCGGGTGCTGATGCTGCTGTCGGGCTTGCACAGTATTGTTGTGGAAGCCATGAAGCATTTGTTGAGAAAATGAATGATAAGGCAAAAGAACTTGGCATAGATGAAACGGCGCATTTTACTAACGTGGTTGGTATGTATGATGAGAATCTGCACTGTACAATGGAAGACATGGCTACAATACTTGCAACCGCTATGCAGAATGATCTTTTGAAAGATGTTCTTAATGCAAGAACATA